>DAOTHZ010000098.1:0-6571 GCA_035447945.1 Syntrophomonas sp. | reverse complement strand
ATTGAAAGATTCCAAAAGCAATGGTAACATTTGAACAATGAAATAATTTTATTGGAGGTTGGCAAAGAATATGAACGTTAACGATTTATTCAGTATCAAAGGAAAAGTCGCAATTATAACCGGCGGATCCATTGGATTGGGTGCCCAAATGTCGATGGGACTGGCTGAAGCTGGTGCCAATGTTGTAGTAGCAGCACGCAAGGTGGAAAGATGTGTTGAACTGTGCAAGCAAATAGAGGCAGAAACAGGCGTTCGGGCTCTTCCTGTTGCGTGTGATACCAGCAAAGCAGAAGACTGTCAGAACTTAATTGACGCTACGGTAAAAGAATTTGGCACAGTGGATATCCTTGTCAACAACGCAGGCATCACTTGGGGTGCCAATGCAATCAATTATCCGATGGACAAATGGCAGCAGATTTTGGACGTCAATTTGACCGGAGTATTCCAGCTTTCTGCCATGGCTGCAAGGATCATGAAAGAAAAGGGCGGCGGCAAGATCATTAACATTTCCTCCACTACCGGATTTGGCGGAACCTATCCAGAAATCCAGAATGCTGTTGCCTATAATACCAGCAAAGGCGCAGTGATCACTCTTACCAAGGACCTGGCAGTAAAATGGGCCCGCTATAAAATCCACGTAAACGGGATTGCCCCCGGTCCCTTTGTAACCCACATGACCGAGAAGCATTTCTCCGGACTGGGTGAAGATAAAATAAAAATGGCCAATCCAATGGGCCGATTCGGCAGTGAATGGGATCTCAAAGGAGCAGTCGTATTCCTGGCCTCCGCCGCCTCTGATTTCATCACCGGGGTAACCATTCCCGTTGACGGAGGCTCCAACGCTTTAAGCTAAAAGACTGCATTTTGTAATCATTAAATGAACGACAGAAAATAAAAAAGCGGATACTGGCAACCCGATAGGGGACACAGTATCCGCTTTTAATATAAAAAAAAGAGAACCAGTCACAGAATGGCATCCGCGGACTAGTTTACATAATGTTCATTATGGGAATTATTAAAACCAAGCGGGGAATAATGGTTTTTTATTAAAAAGGCCTTAACCCTGCAGTTTTCATTAAACATGCGATGGTTGCTCATACCGTCCCTGTGATTGATAAGACATGGATGATGCATCATTGTTGGCGGAAGTACGATTCAATGTCCGGGCTTGGCTGCTTGAGCGTCGGCTGGTTGTGGTTTGACTGCGGCTGTTATAATTAGATGACGTTATTGTGTTGGTTTTGGTTGCATATCTTTTGCTGAAATTTCTGCTTAATTTCCAAGTTTTTCGCAAATCGGCGTTTTCATCCCAGGATTGCTTGCGTTTTATCATTTGTACGATGATGTCAAGTTCCTGGTGATAGAGATAATATTCATCCAACTGCTTGATATCCTGCCAAAGTTCCTGAAACAGTTCACGAAAATATTCAGTATCGCCTTGATAAAATGATTGATGGGCTTTAACAGATAAAAAGAAATTATGTCGCAGCATTAGATAATTGCTGCTGACCAGTTTGGCCAGACACAGAACTGCCAGGCTGATTTCCGGTGATACCAGCCAACTGCCGGGGGTTCGATATTCAAATCCGCCGTAGTCCTTAACTCGATATTCATTTAAATGGCCATATTTATTACGCCTTTTGATCGCTGTTTGCTGGTCTTCGAGGAGGAATACCGGCAGTGCCAGATAATTGTCCAAAGCCCGCAGCAGATGACTGCCCAGACTGACATTGCTGAAATGAATATGTCCGCCGATAGAATAGCCGGAAAATGGCTGACTTCCTGCCAAAAGCTTAATGTTTTTATAGGGCGCCATTTTATTGGCCTGTTCCAACATGGCCTTGATGTTGGCGTGAAGTATAATAGGTGAAATATCAGGTTGCGGCCTGAGTTCGGCAATGGGTCTTTGCTGACGTCTGGGAATACGAATATTGTCACAGCCTACCGGTCCTTGACGGGGAAAGAACTCAGAAGCCGGGATCATTTTTTGGCTGCGGCTGTTGGCAATCATGAATTCCGGGTCTGCGCCCAGTTTTACTTCAGGTTTGTCAAGATGTTGATGGTTACACTGTTCAACCCATTTTTCCAATTTATCTATTACATTAGTCAGGTCCTTTTCGCGCATAATCGGGGAAGGAGTGATTTTTGTAACGGTCAATTTTCGCTGGGGATTGCTGCTGATTCTTATCATGGCGTAATCCAGCCCCAACAAATTGAGTGTCCTTTTGGCCAATTCACAAACCCGGGGGACTTGTTTTTCGTTTATATACTTCTGGGTTACGGTGCTTTTGCCGGCAGTCAATTGGTTGACCGAAATTACTGTCATGTTGAACAAAAGCAGATCATAGCTTTTGTTGCTTACCTTGGCGTCGGAAAAATCTGTGAATATGCCGTTTACCGCCAAAATCTCGCCACAGATTTGTTGATTCAGACAATTCCCCAATGCCCTGATATCATTGAAAGTAATCTTGAGATTGGCCTGGTTTCTTGTTGCGCTTATTTCATAATACTTTTTACCTCTGATTTCAAATCGATAACAATCAACATCCGTCCAGTTATCCTGAAAGTATTGCAGGAGACTTTCGCCGGTGGAATTCTTTCGGTATATCAGTTTTATAATCATGCCATCCCTCTCATTTATTTCCTCGCCAAGCCTTAAACAAGAAGTAATCTGTCAAGAGATCCATATGGCGTTGACGAATGTCATATTCATCGAAACTGGCCGGTTTGGAGTTGGCTTCAATAATCCACATATGGCCGTCATGATCGATACCGATGTCCATCGATAATACGGCCAGATTAATACCCAAATATTCTTCCAGGACCAAGGGGACTCTGCGGCAGATGGTTTTCAACTGCCAATCCAATTTTTCCTTGACGGAATCAGATGGACCAAATACTTCCTGAATCGTCTGATCATAATCTCTTTTACTGCCACCGTTGGGAACATGGGTTAGAAATTTCCCTGCTGCTGCTACCCTGACTGCTGCTCCGGTGAATTGCCACAGGCCCTCGCCATCTTTCTGAGCCTGGGCCCGAATGTCAAAGATTCTATGGTCGATACTGGCGAGTTGGATGCCTTTTTGCAGGATATACCGTTCTCCTTGCGGAAGGGAAAGACGATGATACAATTCTTCTCGGGATTGACATTCTTGCCAGCGGGAAGATTTGCCGGAACGAAAGTATGAGATTTGACCAGATTCGCTGATAATCACTTTGATAATGCCTTTGCCGATGCTGTTGGCTACAGGCTTGATAAAGAACTCCGGATAATTGTTCAGAAACACTGTCAACATTGGTTTGCTGAAACATGCTGTTGGCAATATGAATTCTTTGGTCCGGGAATCTGCTTCCAGGCATTGATGAACTTCCCATTTATTCAGAAATCGGCTGTTGAAGACATGAATTCCAGCCCGGGCGGCTTTGTTCATAAATGCCTGCACTCCATAAGCGTCTTCCTTGTGGCGATAAGAGATGCGATTATAAACAATATCGGGGAGCCTGAATTTTGCCTTGAGCCAGGGGGTGTTCCGCTTGGACCGTTCATCATAAAGAAAACCTTTGACCCATTGATGCTCCCAATCAACCTCCTCGGCATAAAAATAATAGAGAAACAGGCCTTTTTTTACTGCTGTTCGGCTTAATTCCCTGTATATTAAGGTTCTGCGGGGGATGGGAGGGGCACCTGGTTTTTCTTTGCCGGCAATCAATACTCCGATTACCGGCCCCGTTTTTATGGTTTTATTGGGGAGCAATTGGAAATGGAGTTGATGGAAAGCCTGGGGCATGGAAACAGGATAATTTTTACATAGCAAACGTCGGGAAATCAAAATACGATTTCCTTTTATAGCTGAGCTGATTTCAATATTATCGGCGAATTTATGAATACCCAGTATGGTTTGGCCAATTTGCAGCTGGGGATTTTCAGTGATAATCCCTGCAAGTCGGGGAGGAATTTTGACCAATGCTTTTGGGGGGCCAGATTCGTTCATTTGCACACCTCATGAAGTGAAATAGATAGTTTATATTATGTATGTGTCTGATACAAAGTGCACACAAGGATAACCATAAAAAAACAGGAGTATTTCAACTCCCGGTATAATAAATGCGTTTTCGCTGTTAATTTGTGAACTAAATCTGCCATTGGTTTTTAAACATTAAAGCGAAAATGAACAATGTCACCATCTTTGACAACATACTCTTTTCCTTCGAGACGGAACAAGCCTTTTTCTTTCACTGCGTTCATGCTTCCCAGTTCAATAAAATCATGGTATTCAACCACTTCGGCGCGAATAAAGCCGCGTTCAATGTCGGAATGAATTTTGCCGGCGGCCTTGCGGGCCGGGGTTCCCTGTTCGATGGTCCACGCCTTAACCTCGTCTTCCCCCACCGTGAAAAATGAAATCAAGCCCAGCCGTTTGTACATGCTGTGGCTGACTTTCATCAGCCCGCTTTCGTGAATGCCCATTTCCTTCAAAAACTCTTCTTTCTCTTCTTCAGCGAGTTCGGCGATTTCTTTTTCAATGGTGCCGGCGACTTCCACGACAGGGATATCGTTCAGCCTTGAATAATCAGCGATCGCTTCTTTTTGAGGATAATCCAGGCTGATCAGGTCATCATCGTCCAGGTTCAAACAAATGAGCAGCGGTTTGCTGGTTAAGAACTGATAAGTGCTCATAATAAGCTGCTCTTCCTGGTCGAGTTGCAGTGATGAAATTGGCTTCTCATCTTCCAAGGTTGTTTTTAAGCGTTCCAACAGGTCAAGTTCTTTGAGCATTTGATTCTTTTTTTTGCTGGCATGAATGCGTTCAATTCTTTTTTCGATCAGGTCCAGATCAGCCAATAGCAATTCATAGCTGATCATTGCGATGTCACGCATGGGATCGATTTTTTCATAATAATAAGGAATTGTCTCGTCCTGAAAAAGTCTGACTACATGCAGTAAAGCATCGGCTTTGCGAACGGAATCAAGAAACACATGACTGCCTTTTTCCTGTCCTGGGACCAGGCCGGGTATGTCAACCAGTTCTAATTGTGCATAACTGGTTTTTTTGGGCTTGAATATCGCACTCAGTCGATCGATACGTTCATCAGGAATGCGTGCAATGGCTGAATTGGCTTTGCCCTGACTGTTGGCCTTGTCCCGTTGATTGATGAGTAATTCAAAAATGGTCGTCTTGCCAACCGATGGCATTCCAATGATTCCTAATTGCATTTGCAAACAACCTTTCCCTATGTAAATCAAATACTATTATAGCCCGGCAACAAAAAAATAGCCAGTTTGTCGTCTTTGGTTTACATAATAAATAATATCGTAAACCCTATAGCCCGTGGGAACGCAAATAAGCGTCCGACTGTGGAAAACAAGCGGACGCCATTAGCAATATAACTACTCTATTGTTTAGCTAAAGCTGATTTGTACAATGGACAGGATTAAAAATATACCGGTAACCGCCATACCAATCAATAAGGTGAAATAGCCTCCCTGCTGGCTAAATTGGTATAATCTCTTGGCGTTGGCATTGTTGAATAGATAAAGGTTGATGGCCAGCACTACCAGCAAAATAATCAACGGATCTGCGTTGGATCTTGGGAAAAAAATTGCCACATACAAACAGAATAATATCAACAATACGTTATTGATTCGGGTATAAAGCATAAAATAACGGTCGGTATGCATGTCGTGGCCTTTTACTTCAACCGGAATGGTATCCATGTCCAGTATTTGAACCTCTTTGCCGGTTTTTTCGGCAATCAATTTGGCAAGTTTGTCGTCTTGCGGCGTGATCCCCAAAAAACCACGTTGCGTTTTTAAATAAAGGAAACCATCTTTGGCGTGGGTGCCATACATTCTGACCGGTCCGACTCCTTTCAATTGAAACAAGCCAACTACATAGCCGGGCCAGGTCATGGAGAGAAACGGAAATAAATTGCTTTTTCCCTCGATCTGAACGATTTCATCGATTTCATCCCAGGCAATATGTTTTTGGGCCACGCCCCATATTAACAGGAAATTGTCATCGTTAACCACGTATTTTAAGCGGAGCGCGCCCAGGACCAGATAGATATATACCACTAGAAAAAGATATGCCGGTATGTACAACAATACTTTCAGTGCCTTGTCGTCAGGACCCAGCGAATAACCGATGCCCCAGAAGGAAAAACCAAAAACCAAAATACCGGCGATGATGCCATATAAACCGCCAAAAGATTTTTTGGCTTTAAAAGTCATATGCTCCCCTCCCCTTTTTTATAAGTATAAAATCCTTTACCGGTCTTTTTGCCGTAGTAGCCTGCTCTTACCATGGTTGAAAAAACAGGATGCGGACGATATTTAGGGTCCCGGAACTCATTGTAGAAACCCAGCATCACTGCATGGAGGTTGTCAAGACCGATCATATCCGCCTGTTGCAAAGGGCCTTGGCTCATACCCGCTCGCAGAATCATGGCCTGATCGATCGATTCGATATCAGTTCCCTCTGCATACAACCAGATGGCTTCATTGATATAGGGAAGCAAGATCCGGTTGACGATAAATCCCGGACTTTCTCGATTAAGAAGAACGTTTTCC
>DAOTHZ010000097.1:0-6573 GCA_035447945.1 Syntrophomonas sp. | reverse complement strand
CAGCTATAAGAATGTGGGTTACCCAAGAGGATATGGATTCATTCAATACAGCGATCACTACTGCCCAGACAGCCCATGATGATGCAGCGGCAACCGATGCAAGTCTGATGACGGCTGGCAATAACCTTAATACGGCGCTGATTGTCTTTAGAAATGCCATGCAGCCCGGCTCGAAAGCAGTATATATCACTGCCGCACCCGGACAAACAACCGTGGCCAATCCCTTTACCCAAACCATCATGCTCACACTATCCGCAGGCAGTTTTGTTGATGGTATTGGGGTTGGAGATATCACTTTAGCAGGGGATTTTGCAGGGCTGTCTGCAAGCAACGTGACGAAGTCCTCGGCCGACACCTTAAGTATCCAATTAAGTGGCACACTTGTCAGAAACACCGGTACTGGCATAATTACGATTGCGGCAGCCGCAACCACTGAGAACAATATCATGGCAGCCCAGGTTGCTGTGAATCCGCTTCCACCCCCGGCAACTGCCTTAAATGGCCTGAGTATCCGTGAGGGAAATGACGGGAGCGGGCAGGAGTTAATCATGGGGTTCGATCCATACAACTGGAACTATGCGCTCCAGGTAGAAAAAGAAACCAGTTCGGTTACAGTCGCGGTCACTGCGGTACCTGGTACGACGGCCAAAGTGTATCTGGGAGCGGTTGAGGTGAGCGGCGGAGAGGTGGCGCTGGCGGAAGGGGAGAATATCGTAAAAGTAATCGTCAGCGAAGACAATCGTTCTGACCGGGTTTATGAAATCACCATCCAACGCGGCCCGCTGGACGAATGCTTCATCGCCACCGCGGCTTTTGGTTCCAAATTTGAACCGGCGGTCGCCATGCTGCGTCACTTCCGTGACCAGTATCTGCTGACCAATAAGCTTGGCACAGCCTTTGTGAAATTCTATTACCAACATTCGCCGCCTATTGCCGCCTGGATCGCCGGCAGCGACGGCTTAAGAATGGTTGCCCGGATGGCGCTGGCGCCAATGATCGCCGTCGTCTATCTGCTCTATCATCCGACTGCGGCAGCGATGACCGGACTGATCCTGGTGCTGTTGATGCTCTTCTGGATGAAACGCCGCCGGAGAAACTTCATCTAAAAGCATTTGTTACAAATTGTGAAGAGGCTGAACCCAAACCGATCGGAACAAGGGTCAGCCTCTTTTTTTCGCGCTGCTCAGAGAAAGGATATAACTGTTAAAAGTGTCAAGTGAGCGACTCGTCTTCCTGCCGCTGGTCGAGTGCTTCATCCCGGATTTCCGCACGCATGTTGGCGAGTGCGTCTCGGCGTCGGTCGTTTTTGGCGGAAATGTCTTGTTTCATTTGTTGATTGGAGGTTTCTGCCATGGTTTCCTCTGCCAGTTCAATATTCTGAATGGTATGGGTGATGTTGGCCTGCAGTTTTTCAACATTGTCACGACGATCATCAGGCTTGTTTTTCATAGAAATTTTCTCCCTTCATTGCGTATCTCGTGTCAAGTTTATTTTGTGAATATAAAGGCTGAAATATAACAAATAGAAATAATTGTTTTAATTCAATGTTTAAACAATTAATGCAGTGGGTGTCGAATATATTCGCAAATAGAAGGTATTTCGCAGTGGAACAGAAATAAAGTTATTATTATAATAAGTATATTAAATACAGATAATATATTACATAAAATTATATTGGAGGGGATTAAATGGCCAGAGATTTTCAGCAGATGTACAAAGAAAGACTGCGCACGGCTGAACAGGTTGCACAAGTGGTTAAATCCGGTGATTGGGTCGATTATGCGATGTTTAACGGCAAACCGGTCGCATTTGACAAAGCACTCGCCGCCCGCAAGGATGAACTGCAGGATGTAAAAGTGATGGTAGCGGTCACCATACCTCCAATTCCCGAAGTGGTTATGAAGGATTTCCAAGGCGAAACGTTTACCTACATGGATCTGCAGTTCAGTGCCGCTAGCCGGATTATGCAGGAAAACTGTGGTGGAGTCTTCTACCATCCTACCAATTTTGGAGAATCGGAAGATTATTTTGACTGGGTACATTCCGATCCCGGCAAGATTGGCTCCACCCCGCGCAAAATCTTTGCTATTCGCACTACCCCCATGGACAAAAACGGATTCTTTAACTTCGGGATTCACAATTCGGTTTCTTATGCCCAGATAAAAAGTGCGCAATATACAGTGGTTGAAGTAAATGAAAACATCCCTCTGGCGCTGGGCGGAGCACGCGAACAAGTTCATATATCAGAGGTTGACTTTATCATTGAAAGTGAAAACGAGCCGATGTTTGAATTGCCGGCCATTGAAGCAACGGAAGTAGATCGCAAAATCGCTGAACACGTTTTGGAGCACATTACCGATGGCAGCTGTATCCAATTGGGAATCGGTTCGATGCCCAACTTGCTCGGCAAACTGATCAACGATACCGATCTTAAAGATTTGGGCGGCAACACCGAGATGCTGGTGGATGCTTTTATGGACATGTGGGAATCAGGAAAGATGAACAATCGCCGCAAAAACGTCGATGACGGCAAACTGGTTTACACCTTCACCTTGGGCAGCCAGAGGCTGTACGATTGGATCGATCACAATACCGGATTGGCCTCATATAATGTTGGCTATGTCAATCATCCCAGCCGGGTGGCGGCCATCGATAATCTCATTTCCATCAACCAGGCGCTGCAGGTCGATCTGTATACGCAGGTGAATGCCGAAAGTTCTGGGTTCAAACAAATTTCCGGCAATGGGGGTATGTCAGACTTCACCTTGGGGGCCTTCTGGTCCAAGGGAGGACGCAGTCTGATTTGTTTGCCGTCCACCTACAAAACCAAAGACGGAGAAATGCGTTCGCGCATCGTGCCTACCCTGGGAATGGGCAGCATTACTACGGTTCCGCGTCAAATGGTACATATCATTGTGACGGAATATGGCTGGGAATCGATGAAAGCGGCTTCCACCTGGGCGCGAACGGAAAAAATCATTGGTCTGGCGCATCCTGATTTTCGCGATGAGTTGATAAAAGAAGCAGAAAAGATGAAGATATGGCGGCGCAGCAACAAAATCCTCTAGTAACTACAACCGTCCCGGAGATTTCCGGGACGGTATTTTTGTGGGTGAGGGCTTTTCTGTCAGCGAATATAATAAAAAACTATGCGCCGGTACCGAATGTGCAATTGGGATAATGGCAGGTTGGGCAGCTCAGACAGAGGATGCCCTGACCTGGTTTATTCAGGTAGGGTGAAACGCCAGGCACAGAACCAGTCATCGGGATGATCATCCGGCGGGCAGCCGATACATTCGGTTTGGATGCGTTCATCGATTTCCCAGGCAAAGCGGCTGTATTCAACCAAGCCGGCTGATTTGCAGGGATAATCCGCCAGCCCCTTGCGTTTCCGGGCTGACTGGACGCGGCAGTCATTCATTTGAAAAACGATACTATGCGGGCTTTCTTCGATAATGGATTGTTTATTCAAGCGGGCATACATTCGGAAGGCCAGGGCTCTTTTTAATCCATCCAGTCCCGCTCTTTCCGGCAGTCCCAGGAAATTCTTGATCATTCGTCCCTCTACCTGGGAAAAGCGATGCCAGCAGGAATCGTTGCTGCGCTTGGCGTCGTTCATGCCATAGGTGTTTTCAATCGCCTGGAACCAGATGCCGTCCATCGCCAGCCAGTTTTTGCCCATTTCTCCGGCCAGTTCAGTCAGCTTTTCTGCCGGCATGTCCAGCAGGGGACGGGGAATCCCATCGGTTACTTCAAAACCCAGTACTTTGCCCAAACGATCCATCTCCAGTTTTCCGTATTGGGCATTGACGTTTTCCAGCATATCCAGGGCTCGTTTCATTCCCAACTGGTGCTCTGTTTCCCGGAACCAGAGGGTGCTGTGGACGGCCATGCGCTGCGACATGTTGAGGATCAGCCGGGCTAATGCCGCAGTATCGAGATCTTCTATCTGCCGGTAACCTTTGTCTTCTGTTTTTGTCATTTTTCATTACCTCCTGTTGTTGACCGTGGTCTTCACTGCATAGGAATACATCAACTGTTCAGATCCTTCTGAACAGGTTGGTGACCGGGTAACGACTGTTTGGACCGCCGGCTTGATCAATCAAGAACCTCCTGGCAAACACAGCAGTCTCATGCGTGATTACTATCAGATTAAATTCTAACATAAAAATATTTGCGCAGAGACAGAAAAAAGAATGAGCCAGGGTGGTTCCTGGCTCAAAAAAAGTAAATTTATCGCGAATGCGCAGAATCCATTACAGAAATTATGCCGATAAAGGTAACCCTTGGCATGGGTCATGAAACATCAGGGCATGAAAATACCGCCGTCACAGTGAATGACCTGACCAGTAATATAGGAAGCCTCATCGCTGGCTAAAAAGAGGCAAAGGTTGGCAACTTCTTCCGGGGTTCCCGCCCTTCCCAAAGGGGTGATGATCTTCATCACTTCCCGGACATGTTCGGGAATGCCCCAATACATATCGGACATGATGGTGCCTGGTGCGATGGCATTGACATTTATGCCCTTGGGCCCCATTTCCTTGGCCAGTGCCCGCGTAAAACCGACAAGTGCTTCTTTGCTGGCGGCATAATTGGTCTGCCCGACGTTGCCGAAGCGACTGGCAGAAGAGATATTGATGATTTTGCCATAGCCTTTTTCCCGCATAATAGCCGCGACCGCCTGGGTCATGTTAAAAGTTCCCTTCATATTTACGTTCATAACCCGATCCCAGTCTTCTTCATTCATTTTGTGCAGCATAACATCTTTCAAAATGCCAGCGTTGTTGACCAGGATATCGATAGTTGCAAATCGTTCCAAGACCTTTTGAACCATGTCTTTGATCATGTTACGGTCGGTTACATCGACCGTCATACTGAAAACCTCTGTACCGCTCGTTTGCAATTCGTCAGCCGTCTGTCTGATCAGCGTTTCATTGATATCACAAATGGCGAGGCGGGCACCTTCGGCTGCGAAGCGTTTGGCGATACTGGCACCAATGCCTTTGCCGGCGCCGGTGATGATAGCTGTTTTGGCGTTTAAACGCATCTAAATCCCTCCCTTATACGCATTCAGTCAGATCTATTCCCGCGATGCTGCGGCTTCTGCTGCTACTTCCTGGCGCAGCAGTTTCTTTTCAATTTTGCCCAGCATGGTCATGGGCAGCATCTCCCGCAGCACATATTCACGCGGGATCTTGTAGCTGCTTAAATGATCCTTGAGGAATTCCTTCAACTGCTCAGTATCGATGGTATGGCCAGGCAGGGGGACAACATAGGCCCGTCCGATTTCTCCTGCGACCGGGTGGGGAACGCCGACACAGGCACAGAGCATGACGCCGGGAAATTTCATGATGGCATCTTCCACTTCGGCGGGGTAAACGTTGTAACCATTGGTGATGTAAATCTCCTTGGAGCGTCCCACCATGCGCAGATTGCCGTCCGCATCGATCAGCCCCAGATCACCGGAATAGAACCAGCCCTCATCATCAAAGGCTGCTTTGGTCGCTTCCGGCAGCATAAAGTATTCTTTGATGACTGAGGTGCCACGATAGGCGATTTCTCCTACTTCTCCCGGAGCCACTTCGCGGCGGTCCGGGTCAGTCAGCTTCATTGCAAAATCGGGGGCGCATTTGCCAACGGTCAGGTTCAATGTTTCCAGGCTGGCGCCGCGTTCCGTAAAAGTAATCAGACCGGATACCTCAGTCAGACCGAGACAGTTGTAGCAGTTGTCGCACATGGTTTCCTTCATTTTTTTCAGGGTTTCAACCGGAGCCGGCGCACCGCTGATCACCACCGCACGTAATGAGGTAAAATCATAATCAGCATAATTGGGCAGAGCGAATTCAATGGCAAACATGGTCGGTACCTGCCCGAGAATGGTGACTTTTTCGGTTTGAATAATCTCCAGGGTCCGAGCGGGATTAAACGGCTCCATTACCTGGGTGGCATTGGCTACGAGAGCGGTCGCACCGACTTCCGTGGCTCCGCTGACATGGTTGACCGGGAGGTGATTGAGCCAGATGTCATCGCCGTTCCCGTCGCACATGGCCAGTTCCACCAGACTCATATGGATTATATTGCGGTGGGACATTAATGCGCCTTTGGGGGTGCCGGTGCTGCCCGAGGTATAAACGATCAGCAAGCCGTCGTCAGCATCAAGTTCAGCTTCCCGCCGCTGCAGTTCGTCCAGATAGGCAGTATAATCACCTTGCAGGATCTCTTCCAGACTGACCGCCTGGGGCAGACGGGCCTGACCTTGGGCGATGATCAAGCTTTTAACGGTCGTGCATTGCGGGAGGATGCTGGCGAAACGATCCTGGTAATCGATGTCATACATGGAATAAAGACTAAAGATATGACTGGCCTGGGAATTGTTCAGAACGTAGGTCATTTCCGGTTCGGTTTGGCGGGTTCCCATGCCGGTAATGACAGCACCTACCCGGGCTGCTGCCAGGTACAGATACATGAATTCAGGGCAGGGAGCAAACACATAGGCCAACCGGTCACCCTTCTGCACTCCTGTTTTAATCAAGTAAGCCGCCAGTTTTTCCACTCTGCGTGCCAGTTCAGCAT
>DAOTHZ010000096.1:0-6843 GCA_035447945.1 Syntrophomonas sp. | reverse complement strand
CCGAATGCGTAGGGAAAAGTAAGCGAATAGCTAAACTACTTAGAATCAGTGTAAATACCCCGGAGTTATATGAGTACAGTCAAAGAGCCAAAACTCCGGAATTCCTTGAAGAATACCGCAAGCGAGCGAAAATCGAACCCAAGAATGCAGAGTTGAAAAGATACCACGGATTGGACCGAGCCAAAGGCTACGGTCTAAAAAGTGTCCGCATACAGGCCAAACTAACGGCCCTGGCGGTAAATTTAAAGCGGATAGCCAGGATGGTATCCGCTTTAAAAGCTTTATTTAGCGCATTTTTAATGTTTTTATACCGTTGGTTGCTGATTAACCAGCAAATTTGGATTAAGGCAGACGCCGAGGCGATTTAAAAAGGGTACTTTTTCAGTGGTCTCGAACCGTCCCCACTTGCGTTCTACTTGCGCTCTATCAACCGTATGGCCCGTTCGGCGGCGTTGGTCAGGAGTTCTCCGGCGCGGGCCATGGACTGCTCGCGGGTGATGGGACCGGGAGCAATGCTCATGATGGAGGTCATACCCTCGGCATAAACCTGTTCTGCATTCGGGCCGATATTGCCCACCAAGGCCAGCACCGGTATCCCTTGTTCCCGGGCCCGGCGGGCCACGCCTACCGGGACTTTGCCGTAAAGACTCTGGCCGTTGATTTCTCCTTCTCCGGTGATGATCAGATCCTGCCCGGCCGCCAGCAGAGCATCAAACTGCAGAATCTCCAGCACCAGATCCAGCCCGGGCTGCAAAGTGGCTCCGGCAAAAGCCGCCAGTCCTGCACCCAATCCGCCCGCTGCACCTGCGCCCGGAAGATCAGCGATAGCCAGGCCGAGATCGCGCTTTATTACCTCCGCCATTCTTGCCAGCGCTCGATCCATGAGCTCTACTGCAGCTGCATCAGCCCCTTTTTGCGGACCGTAAACCCGGGAGGCTCCCTGCGGACCGCAGAGGGGATTGGTCACATCACAGGCCACTTTTATTTCCGTATGAGCGAGACGCGCATCGATCGCAGCCATGTCAATGGCCTCCAGTTCCAGCAAACCGGCGGGACCTTCAGCGATATCATTCCCCTGAGTGTTCATCATTCTGACCCCCAGGGCCCGGGCCATGCCCGCTCCGCCGTCATTGGTGGCACTGCCTCCAATCCCGATGATCAGACGGCGGCATCCCTGATCGAGGGCCGCCCGGATCAGTTCGCCGGTACCATAAGTGGTGGCCTGCAGCGGGTTTCGCTGCGCCGGCGGCACCAGGGCCAGGCCGGAGGCCGCGGCCATTTCAAGGATGGCGGTTTGCGCGCCGGCTATTCCATAGCAGGCCGTCACCCGGTTGCCCATGGCAGCAGTGACCTCCTGCGCCAGCATCCGGCCGTTCATAGGGGTGACCAGCGTTTCGGTCAAGCCTTCTCCGCCGTCCGACAAAGGCAGCTGGGTGATCTCCGCGTCCGGCAGGACTTTTCGTATCCCCTCGGCAATGCAGGCAGCAGCCTGGGCGGCGGTCAAACTTTCCTTAAAAGAGTCGGGGGCAATTAGTATGCGCATATCAAAGACCTCTTTGCCGGGTCTTTTCCTGCTGCCGCCAGTAACGGCGGAAATAGGGGGAACCCTTGATGCGAACCGGCTGTGCGCTGTTTTCACGCAGCAAAGCCGCAATCAGTTCATCTTCCTGCTGCCAGGCATTTTGCATAAAGTCGCGTTTCTTGCCGTCATCAGCCCGCTCAGTCTGCAAAACGTTAACCGCCTGCTGCCATTCCGCCTCCAGCCGATCCCGTCTTGCTATATATTCATCCAGATTTCGAATCTGCTGGTTGATGACCATGCGGTGAAACAATTCCCGTTTTTGCCAGTAAGCAACGGCCTGCTCCTGCTCCGCCTCCGAATACAGAAGCGGATTATGATCCATCAACCAGAGCGGTTTGAAAATCGCCAGGCAGGGTGTGGACGCACCGGTAACCCAGTAAACGCAGTCCGACTCACTCAGCGATGCGACATAACTGCCGGTGGTATGATCACCGATGATGCCTCCGCCATGCATGCATACGCTTTTCAGGGAGGATTGGCTGAACTGGCGGCCTTCCGTGGCTGGGTGGTGAGAACGAAGAACAGACATCATGGTGGCTGCGTCAATTTTGCCGTGCTGCTTTTCCAGCTCCGTCCGGCAAAGACTGCCTCGCTGAGCGGAGCCGCTGAAATGAGTATAGAGGGGATCTTTGTAGCAGCGGGCAAAGTCGAAATCGTCTTCAGATTTGCACCATCCCTTTTGGCGGGCATGTTCGATCAGTTCCTGGTGACAACGCGTCATGGCGCTGCCGATACTGAGACCGTTGGAGATATTGCGCACCCCCGTGACCTGTTCGGCAGCCCAATATGGGCCGGCCGTTTCCAAAACCCAGGCGCGGTGCGGGTCGGCGATCAGGAAGGAATTATGATAGGTAAAAGGTTTGCGGTAGCCGCAATTGCCGCCCTGACCGTAGCGTTCCAGCAGCTCGATCAGAAAGTCCAGCGCCGCTTTGCTGTCGCGGCACCTTTCCAGGGCCAGGCGGATCATGTCCATACCGGTCAAGGCCGGCTCCCCATATTTTTCCCGGGTAAAAACCGCTTCATTGCCAATGTTCAGGTCGAATTCATTACAACCCATCTCGCATCCCCAGATCCAGGAGGGTTTCAACAAGAGCACCGCCAAGGTCTCCTCTGCCTGATCCACCTCGATATAGGTACACTGCAGCCGGGTGCCTGGCGCATAATGGCGCCGTGGTATTTGGATGATTACATGCGGTTCGTTGGGCTGGCGGTCACTGTTTTTGGCGAACAGAACCCGGCCGTCCGCCGTGGCGTTTCCCAAAGCGACCATCGTATCACACATGCATATTACCTCCCCCACATTCCTTGGGCCATGTTTTTATTCTATCTTATTATTTCTGTATTGGTTTAAATACACTGGGTCATTGGGCTTTGATCAGGCAGACAGGCTATTGTGACTCGGACTTATATAGTTATGATAACGCACTTGAGACAATTTGGTTTAGAATGATTGCAGGATTATGAATAGCTGATTGGAATTATGTAATTAAACAAAGCCCAAAAGCACCTAAAAACATAGGAAAGATTTAAACTCGATTATCAGAAGGGAGGTTTTTTCTTGCAACAATCTCCGCAGAATCAATTCAATTATACGGGAGCAGTGAAATATTCTCTGATTATATTTTTAGTGATGTCAATTTCTTTGGTGGGTTTTCAATATTTCCTGCAAAAGAATATGGATCGTATACGAATTGATGAACTAACAGCCAAAGAAAACTGGATCACAGCCACTGAATCACGGCTCCTGGGCAAAGAAATCAATGGAATTATTGCGGATCTCTATTATTTGACCAACACATATGAAACCGGGGGTCAAGCCGCTGATGAAAAGTCGAGAATTATTGAACGGTGGCGGGAGTTTGCGCAAGAGCAAAAAATATATGACCAAATTCGATTCATCGATAGCAACGGAGATGAGAAAATTCGGATCAATTATTCCCGTGAAAAGGGCGCCTATGTGGTTGAGTCTTCTGAACTTCAGAACAAGAAGGACCGCTATTATTTTACTGACACCATAAATTTAGAGGAAGGACAGGTTTATATTTCCAAACTTGACTTAAATATCGAGAACGATGCGATTGAAGTTCCTTATAAACCCATGATCCGGTTTGGAGCACCGGTTTATGATCAGCATCACCAACTCATGGGGATCGTAATGTTAAACTATCTGGCTGAAAATCTCATTGATGAGTTTAAAAATATCGGTACAGACAGCAGCGGCCGCATTTATCTGCTGAATTCCGCAGGCTACTGGCTTTCCAGCACTGACCCGGAAGAAGAGTGGGGATTTATGTTTGCTGAAAAAAAAGATCGGCTCTTCTCTCGAAAGTATCCTTCGGAATGGGAAAGAATAAACCGGAACGAAAGCTCTTTCATCACTCCCAATGGTCTCTTTACGGCTTCGGCAGTCATACTGGCAGATAAATTCTTATCGAGTGATCGGGTGATTCTGGATGAAAGTGATTGGAAGGTCGTTACGATAATCGGTGGTACAGATCCCGAAGGTTATATACTGTCCGCAAACTGGATGGATCGAGTCAAGAGGGTGATTACGGACAATTTGTTTGATTTTGGATTGGTTTTGCTTATATCATTCTCGATTTCTTTGTTTATTGAGATACGAAAACAGTCTTATTTGAGAATCAAATACCTCTCTGAATATGATGCTTTTACAGGCGTTTTAAACAGAGGAACTGGTCTAAAACGGCTACATCGTTCCATCACGGAAAATAAACGCCAAAGAGACAGAATCAGTATTTGCATGATCGACATCAATGGTCTTAAAATGGTCAATGACATTCTGGGACATGATGCCGGCGATGAATTAATTTTGACGATTGTTCATGAGATTGCAGCAGGAATCAGAGAGACGGATTACATATTTCGCCACGGAGGTGATGAATTTATTGTCGTTTGTCATGATACCGATCAGGAAAGTGCTGAGTGTATTTGGCAGAGAATTGCGGCGAGATTCAACCAAATAAACCAAGAGGGAAACCGACCATATAATGTAAGCGCAAGTCATGGAATTATCAACGCAGGCGATTATCAATACAAAACGGTTGAGGAACTGATTAAAATGGCAGACCAGATTATGTATGAAGAAAAGAGAAAAATAAAGCAACAAATTACAGTTGTTCGTAATACATGATGCCTTCGGCAAAAAGCAGCATATATTCACGAGCCCCCGGATGGATTATCAACGGCAGGCCCAACGGTGTTTAATGGATTGTCAAACAATTTTGCTCTTGACTACCTAAAGAAAAAAATACTATATTGAATCTGGTGTTGAGCATATGCTCGCTTATGTTATTTAATGTTGCAATAATAACTTATTAAGGAGATTTGTCTGTGCCATTCTACGAATTTGAAGAAAAAACCCCGGTTCTTGATCCTTCCTGCTTTGTTCATCCTGATGCCATTCTGATTGGTGACGTAACCATTGGTAAACATTGTTTTATTGGGGCTGGTGCAGTTTTACGAGGTGATTACGGAAGCATTGTAATCAGTGATGGGGCCAACGTACAGGAAAATTGTACCCTTCACGCCCAACCGGGTTCCGTGGCTTTTATCGGCGCCAACGTAGACGTAGGTCACGGATGCATCATTCATGGTCCCTGCGCAATTGGCAGTAATGTGACCATTGGGATGGGGTCAACGATCTGTGACAACTGTCAGATTGGGGATAATTGTTTTATTGGAGCAGGCAGTGTTTTGCCTTCCAAACTGGTTATTCCCGATGGGAAACTCGCTTTTGGAAATCCTGCCAAGGTCATCAAGGACACCAATGAATACCAGCGTACTTTTACCAAAATGGCGATTGACGTCTATAAAGATCTGTGTGAGCGTTACCGCAAGTCCTTCAAACTGATTGAAGATGCTACCCGTTTATATCGCGGTTAAGACGGGGTTTTAAACCGGTAGTTGATTTGCCATATATACAGCAGATCTACAGCATTTTATAACACACCCATCTGCTGGAATGGAGGGTATTTATGAAGCACAGTATTGATTGTTTGCCTTGCCTGCTTAGACAAGCAGTGCGCACAGTTAAAACACATCTTCATGATGAAGATGTGCAACGCCAAACGTTGCAAAAGGTGATGGCAGAAATGCTGGGTGTGGGAGACGATGTCAGCGCTCCGTTTATCGCCCACAAGATTCAGAATATTCTTGTAGAAGTGTTGGGCAACCCGGATCCATATAAAGAAGACAAAGGGTATTATAACTGCGAAATGATCAAACTGGAGCCGGAACTGTTGCGTATTCGCAACGCTAGTGATGATCCTTTTGCGACGGCCTTGAAACTGGCTGCAGCAGGCAACATTATTGATTTCGGTCCTGTTGATGGTCTTTCCCGGGAAAAAGTTCTGGAAATCATAGATACAACTTTGGAAACCAGTCTTTCCCAGGAAGCTCTTCATTCCCTGCACAATGATTTGCACAATGCTGTTACCCTGCTTTATCTGGGTGACAATGCCGGGGAGATTGTCTTTGACAAAATTTTTGTCGATACTATAAAAAACAGCTTTCCCAAGCTGAGAATTTATTTTGCCACACGCGGCAAACCGGTTTTGAACGACATTACGGAAGATGATGCTTATCTGGTTGGGATGGATCAGCTGGCTGAAATTATCAACAATGGCAGTAATATTCCAGGAACTGACCTCGCTTATACTACCCCTTCCTTTAAAAAGATTTTTTACCAGGCTGATGTTGTAATTGCAAAAGGCCAGGGCAATTTTGAAACCTTATACGGTTGCCGTAAAGCTAATCTTTATTATTTATTCCTCTGTAAATGTAACCTTTTCATGAGTAGATTGGGAGCAAAACAAAACGATCTGGTCTTGCTCAAAGAATGATTTCAACACAATGGCAAATACGGATATAAATGTTGCTTTTAAACATTATCTTGAAATATCAATTAAATAGGCTTATTATGTTTGTGGGCATATGTCCACATTTTTGATTTGTGTTGTTATATAGCTTAATATTGCTCCGAGCCTCTTGCCCTAATGTATATATATCAACGGGTATTTGGCCGATAGGGTATAGCTGGAAACGGCTGTGCCTCCCAGGGTGGAAAGGAGATTATATTGCTTCCTGCAATTTTAATGTTCGTATAAAATGCGACCTGGGATCTTTCCCCGGGTCGCTTATTTTTTGGGGGAGGAGGGCAGTAAATTCTATTGAGCAGAAAAAATGAGGAGGTAGTGAAATGAAAAAAGTTATTGGTTTAATTCTAGCGGTTTTATTGGTTT
>DAOTHZ010000095.1:0-6868 GCA_035447945.1 Syntrophomonas sp. | reverse complement strand
CTGCAGAGATTGCGGCAACCGCATGTGCAGCAGGCAAATCCAAGGCTGAACTGCCACTTCTCAAGATGATTGTTCTGGGTATTTTGGCAGGTGCCTACATTGGATTTGGAGCGAACCTGGCAACCAAGATCGGATCAATGGACACACTTTTACCAGGAGGAACCCCGGGCGGCCAATTCCTGTTTGGCGCAGTATTCTCCGTCGGTCTGATGCTGGTAGTCATTGCCGGAGCAGAACTGTTTACCGGCAACAACATGGCCTGTGCTATTTCGGCCATGAACGGTCAAGCCTCTTGGGGCGGCTTGCTTATCAACTGGGTCGTTGTATTCGTCGCCAACTTCATTGGTTCAGTTCTATTGGTTTATATCGTCTTCTGGGGCGGCTACTGGGGACAAGCCGATGCCGCGGGGGCAATAACACTTACTGCCATGGGATCAAAAGCACTGGCAATCGCCAAAGGGAAACTGGCATTAACTTGGGGACAGGCGTTTTGCCGCGGTATTCTCTGTAACTGGCTGGTTTGTCTGGCGGTTTGGATGGCTTTTGCCGCCAAAGACATTGTCGGCAAAATTTTTGCTATCTTCTTCCCGATCATGGCCTTCGTTGCCAGCGGCTTCGAACATAGCGTTGCCAACATGTTCTTTATTCCGATGGGTATCACCATCGCCAATGCCAACCCCGATATGGTCGCTGCAGCTACCAAAATGGTAGACGGTGTACCGGTCAGCGTATTCAATATGACGGCTGATCAAGTGGTGCAGTTCTTCAGCTATGCGAATTTCTTCAGCGCCAATCTGCTGCCGGTTACCCTGGGTAACATTGTCGGCGGAGCAATCTTTGTCGGCGGATTCTATTGGCTGGCATATCTGAGAAAATAGTTTTTTATTATCATTTTGGTAAATGTTTTGGGAGTATTCAAAATAAAGATTTTGGGAGTGGCCTGTTCAGATGGCCACTCCCTTATTTATGTGCACAGATTCAGCCAACTGCGATGTCTGACGTCGAGACCGGGAGATTTTGAATCTCCGGCTGTTATCAAGGCTATCGTGCGTTGGAAATGGAAGGAAAATCGTACGGCTATGTAAAACGTCTTGAGGTGTGGGCCGGATATGATTGTATAATCCTTGGATAAATGTTGAAGTCTGGAGTAAGCTGCGACTGCAGGAATTTTATACAGAGAATTTGTTTGAATAAAATAAAGTCTTATCCCTTGGGCTGACATTTTTATAACCGGGTTCCTTGCTATAATGTTTAAACTCAGGTTCAGTCACAAGGAGGCGACGATATGTTGGAACGTCTGGAAATATATCCTTATCAGAGGATGGAGGAAGAGGCTGGTTCCAGAAAGATGAGACGCAAGATCGGTATAGTCTGGGGCCAACCACTACAGTTAAGAAAGATGATTCCCGCCGGTAAAGTGAAATTTACTGCAGAACGGCTTGGCCAATTGTTGAGCTGGGAAAACCTGCTTCTGGCCGGGGGGGCGTTGATTCTCTCCCGGGCTTTTATTCTGGGCGAACTGTTGCCCTTTATATTTGCTTTTGTCGCTGTTTTTGCTGTCCAAAATCTGCAGCGCAGCTTGATTGGGCTGCTGTTCAGTTTGTTGGGGTTGGCTACGGTTTTGCCCGCCAGTGCAACCGTCATTAACATGGTTGCTTTAGGGGTTATGGTGTGGATTCTGAACACGGAAAAAATACAATCAGGCAAGAGCTGGTGGGGGATACCGGTAATCACTGCAGCCGTTGTTTTGGTCATAAAAAGTGCTGCTTTGATGATCAGCGGGCTAAATTTTTATCAGGAAATGGTGATCGTTTTTGAAGCCTTGATCAGCGGAATCATCAGTTATGTATTGCTGCATTGTCTGGAAGTAATCCAACAAAAGAAACCCATGGCAAGTTTTAGTTTTGAAGAAATGGGCGCTTTTATGGTTCTGGGAATGGGTCTTATCATGGGCCTCGGTGATCTTCAATTGTTCGGCTTGGAGGTCAGCAGTATCCTGTGTCGTCTGGCGATTATGATTGCTGCCTATCTCTGGGGAACCGGAGGAGGAACCATCATGGGGGTAATGGCGGGGATCCTTCCTTCCATTGCGTCCAGCCTTTTTGCCCAGACCTTGGGCATGTATTCCATATCCGGACTGCTGGCGGGAATATTTCGCAGCTTTGGCCGACTGGGGGTCATTGTCGGATACATGTTGGGAACCTTGGCGTTGTCAATGTTTATGGCAGACAGCCAGCTGATTGTGCTGGGTTTATGGGAAACCGGCATTGCCAGTATTGTTTTTATGCTTTTGCCGGAGTCATTAAAAGAAAAACTACCGACACAGAGTCTGGGCAGGTTATCCGGTCTCACCACCGCAAACTCCCAGACAGATTGGCATCTTAATGAAACTATCGGCAATCGCATTCATCATCTTGCCCAGGTCTTTGATGAATTGAGTTCAACGCTAACCGGAACGGAAGAAGACCCGGTGCGTTTGCCGGGCAATTCTTGTCTGAACTATTTATATGATGAATTATCAAATGGTTTCTGTGAAGGATGCCACCGCTTCACGCATTGCTGGAATCATGATTATCAGCGTACCGCACAAGAGATCCTGGAACTCTTTTGTCAGGCGGAAAGTGCAGGGCAATTGAATTATGAGGATATGCCATTGTCATTAAAAAAGCGCTGTCTGCACGGACGTGAATTGGTGACCACGGTAAACTATCTTTTTGACAACCTGCGCATCAATGAATACTGGTCGGAAAAAATGGGCGAATCACGCCAACTGGTTGCACGCCAACTCAAGGGTGTGGGTCAGCTGGTCCGCAACCTGGCGGATGAAATTGAAGTGGATTCTTCCATTGATGTGGAATTGCGGGAACAATTGCTGAAAGCCTGTAAACGGCTGGGAATCAATTTGAAGGATGTCAGTCCGGTCCGTTGCAAGGGAGAATTATTGTCGATCAACGTGATCAGCGCATCCTGTGTAGACGGAAGCGGTTGTGATTTAAGCATTGCACCGGCCCTGTCGTCTGCCTTGGGACAAAAATGGGAAGTCTGCCAGAAAAACTGTCCCGCCATAATGGGCCGCGGAGCGTGTGATTTTACCCTTAAACGGGCTTTTAATTACCAGGTTGTGAGTGCTGTGGCCCAGGTTGCCCGGGAAGAAAAGAGCGGTGACAGCCTGATTGTCAAGACGCTGGATGAAGGCAAGGAACTGGTCGTCTTAAGTGACGGTATGGGAGTTGGCGCCAAAGCGTGTGAAGAAAGCAACACCGCCGTCAAGCTGCTGTTGGATCTACTGGCCGGAGGGTTTGACAAAGAATTGGCCCTCAAGACGATTAATTCTGTTTTGTTGCTGCGCTCCCGCGGCGAGAGCTTTACCACCATGGATATGATGCTGATCGATTTATTCAACGCCGAGCTTGATTTCATTAAAATTGCCAGCGCACCGGCTTATATTAAAAGAGGCAAACAAATTACCGTACTTAGTTCTTCCTCCCTGCCGATTGGAATCCTGGAAGAGGTGGAAGTCAACAGTGAGAGGAAAACGCTGCTGCCTCGGGACATTATCCTGATGGTCAGTGATGGCGTGATGGAAGCTTCCCGGGAACAGAATGGTGATATCTGGATACCGCGTTTATTGGCCCAGATTCGGGAAACAGATCCGCACATCATTGCCCAGATGGTGATAAACCGAGCGCTGAGTCTGGCGGCAGGCAAGCCGGGCGATGATATGACCGCAATCTGCTTAAGATTGGATATAGCCTGATGGTAATCGCATAAAAAATCAAATCTCTCTCATCGTCAGTCATCGGTGAGGGAGATTTATTTTGCTAAAAATCCAGAAAACTTTCGGTATTTCAGAAGGATATTTAGCAAAAGTATCCAATGATTGGAATGAGGCTGTGATAACATAACATTGGCCGAGCGAATCATCAGCAAAAGAATCATTGATTCAGTCAGTTAAAGGAGAACGACGTGATGGAGGATAAACGTCTGCAGATACCCGGCAGTCAATTTAACATCAGCGAGCATCCCAATGTGGATATATTTTTTAATGCTTATCGCCATACCAGTATAATCATGTCGATTTTAAATCTGGACGATTATACCTATGCGGATGTCAATGACAGCTGGGAGCGTACTTTCGGTTATTCCCGTCAGGAAGTGGTTGGTCGACAGGCCAGATCGCTGGGTTTATGGATTGATGAGGTTCAGGATGAGCAAAAGATTAGGGAAATAAAGAATCACCAGGGAATACAAAACTTTGAAGTTCAATACCGCAGCAGAGAGGGAAGAATCGGTTATGGCCAGGTATCATCCCAATTGATTGCGATTGACGGGTATCATTTTTGTCTGAATGCCATGCTTGATATAACCGATCGCAAGCAGATTGAAAGCAAGCTGCATCAAAGTGAGGAAAATCTGAAAAATATTTTGTTTACCCTGGTGTCCATCAGTGACCCGTTTTATGCCGTTGACGCCGAATGGCGTGTTATTTATGCCAATCAGAAGGTGCAGGAATGGTGGCAAAAAACGCAGGAGGATTTGTATGGGCAATATCTGTGGGAGATCCTCGTTGAGCCTGAAAAGCCACGTATCTGCAAACTGATCAACAGGGCTATGCAGAAAAGGGTCGCCGTGACGTATGATACGTTCAGTGTGAAGATGGCCAGTTGGTTTGAGGTGAGTGTTTATCCAGCCCGCGACGGAGGGTTGTCCTTCTATTGCAAGGACATAACCGCCCGTAAGCAAGCTGAACAAGCACTGCAGGAAAGCGAAGCGCGTCACCGTCGGCTGGCTGAGAAGCTGCGTGAGGTCGATCTCGCCCAATCAGAGGACCGGTTTTACAAAATTTTCAATCTCACACCAGACATGATCGTTATTATGGATATGGAAGACGATACCTTTATTGAAGTCAACCAGGCGACTTTGGATGTCTATGGTTTTACCCGGGAGGAGATGCTTGGTCATACCGGCGCTGAAATCGGCGCAATCAAAGCGGTTGATCCATCCTACCTTCTTTTTGGGGAAGAACTGAAAGCAAACGGCATTATTAAGAATTTTGAGGTGACGACCACCAACAAAACCGGTAAAAGGATCGATTTACTAATTTCTTCCGTACCCATTAATCTGAGCGGCAAACAGTGTCGCCTCTCCGTCTTGAAAGACATCTCGGAAAAGAAACGTTATGAACAGGAAATGGCTCGTCTGGATCGGCTCAATCTGGTGGGTCAGATGGCTGCTTCGATTGGCCATGAGATACGCAATCCAATGACTTCAGTGCGAGGTTTTTTACAGATGTTCGGCCAGGGAAACAGTGGTATAAACAAAGAATATTATGATCTGATGATCGAAGAACTGGACCGGGCCAATGAAATTATTACCGAGTTTTTAAGTCTGGCCAAAGATAAGGCAACCGATCTGCGAGCGCACAAGCTTGGTTCCATCATTGACAGAATCAGACCGATGTTGGAGGCTGAAGCGTTGTTACACGGGAAAAAAATAAAGATCATTACGGGAAGTGAGACCCAACTGTTGCTGGATGAAAATGAAATTCGTCAGTTAATCCTGAATATGGTCCGCAATGGGATGGATGCGATGGCAGCCGGAGGAACCGTAACCATCGTTATTGAGGAAAACGTTGGCATAGTGGTGCTGACAATTGCCGACCAGGGCTGCGGGATTGCTCCTGAGATCGTTGACTTGATTGGGACGCCCTTCGTTAGCAGCAAGGAGAATGGAGTGGGATTGGGATTGGCGGTCTGTTACCGGATTGCAGAGCGACACGGAGCGCACATTGCATTTGATACAGGGAAAGCAGGAACTGTTTTTAAGGTGTATTTTCCCCCACATGCCCAGACAGTCTGAATGCTTTGTCCCCTTGGCTTGACAATTACCGTATCTTGAGTAGGATAGTAGTAACTGAGCGAGAAGAGGAGCAGCTATGATTCATGCCGTCAAAGCATATATTGCCAGCCAAGAATTAATCGGGCGCGGCAACCAAGTAATTGCAGCTGTATCAGGAGGGCCAGATTCAATGGCCCTCTTGCATATTTTAATGGAGTTGCGCCCGGTGTTGGGTTTTCATTTAGTGGCAGCCCATGTCAATCACGGGTTGCGACCGGAGGCAGCGCTAGAACAACAGTTTGTCGAAGAACAATGCCAAAGCTGGGGGATTACTTGTTATGCAAAATCCATTGATGTCAGCGGATTGGCCCGTCAAGCCAAAACTTCCCTGGAAGATGCCGGTCGTCAGGCTCGCTATGGTTTTTTTTATGAATTGCTGCAGATATTGCAAGCGGATGTTGTTGCCACTGCTCATCACCAGGATGATCAGGCAGAAACGGTCCTTTTGCATCTGCTCAGGGGAGCCGGCATGCCAGGTTTGCGAGGGATTTTGCCCCGCAACGGCCGGTTGGTCCGGCCGCTTTTATCGCACAGCAAACATGATTTGCTGGCCTATCTGCAGGACAACCAAATTGCCTATTGCATCGATGAGAGCAACCAAGATGAAAGCTTTTTGCGCAATCGCATCAGACATCAATTAATTCCGCTGTTGCAGGCGGAGTACAATCCCCAAATCACAGAAAACTTAAGCCGTCTGGCGGAAATCATTCGTGCAGAAAATGATTTTTTGCAACAGATCGTGCAGGGTTATTGGCAAAAGTTACTCTGTGCCCAAGACAATGTGAGTGTGGAAATGGATGCCGAGGGTATCAAAACACTGCCACTGGCCGTGCAGCGCAGATTGACCATGATGGCGCTGTCATCCGTTGGCGGTTCGCAAGGCTGGGAATCACGGGATGTTGAGAAGGTTATGGCTTTGCTGCACAAGCCGGGTTCTGCAAAAATACTACAGTTAAAAAAGGGAATCATC
>DAOTHZ010000094.1:0-6943 GCA_035447945.1 Syntrophomonas sp. | reverse complement strand
AGGATAGCCAAGGTTGGCAGGTCCAAACGCAACATCCTCCTCCACCGTCATACCAACGATTTGGTTTTCAGGATTCTGAAAGATCATCCCGGCCAAACGTCGAATCTCCATTTTGTTCTTGGCATGGCGGGTATTGAATCCACCGACCATCACATCTCCGCATGAAGGCTGCAATAAAGCATTGAAATGTCTGATCAGCGTTGTTTTTCCACAACCGTTGGGACCGATCAGCGCAAGATATTCTCCCTCATTGATCGTAAGATTGATATCCTGCAAAACGGCCGCTCCCTCTGTATATTGGTAAATGAGATTGTTTACTTGGATTAATGCTTGCAACCTTCTATCTCCTTAACAATGGCTGAAGTTTCCGCCCCAGCAAAACAGCCGCAGCTATTTTCAGCAAGTCTCCTGGTATAAACGGTGCGACCCCAATCAAAATGCTCTTGGTGAGCGATAGATCTGCCACCCAGGACAACTGCAAACTGCCCAGTATATATATCACCAGATGGCCCAGCAACAGAGCAGCGCCTATCCAAAGGACGCCCGCTTCCCGTTTGCCCTCAACCATTTTGCCGATTACCAGGGCAGCAACAACAAATCCCAATAAATATCCACCCGTCGGACCAAACAGCGTCCCCAGCCCGGCTTTTCCCCCGGCAAAAACCGGCAGGCCCATGACGCCAAGAAGAAGATAAACAATCTGGCTTAACGCTCCGGTATAACTTCCTAACAGCATCCCCGCCAGACAGCAAAAAAGTGATTGCAGACTGATGGGAACCGGCTGCAATGGAATAAAAATAAAGGCACCGATTGCCGTCAAAGCCCCAAACATGGCGGCATACACCATTCTTCGCAAAGGACTGTTTAATTCGAGCATAATCTTCCTCCTCAAGCAAACACCTGATAAAAAATGATCCATATCATTATCATATGGATCATTTTTATTGTCAACATTATTTAGTATTTTTGTTTACAATCAATTCTTGCTACTTGTCCGACTTAACCTCAATCTCCCCGGAAATCACTGTATGTAAAGTTCCTGAACCATCCTTCACCAGCAAGAACCCATTCTCATCTATCTCTACTGCCCGACCAGTTACCAATCCCTGGTTGGTTTCCAGGCTGACCTGCTGCCCAATGACCATGGACAACCTTCTGCCTGCCATCAGTATTTCTGTAAAATCACCCGCTTGCAACCGTTGATAATGTTGCTCCAATTTTGCCAGCAAACATTGCAAGATTTTTATCCTTGATGCGTTCTGCTTTTTTTCCGCCAGAACCGAGGTAGGATGGTTACGAAAATCATCCGGAAAATCACTTTCTGCATTATTTATGTTCAGGCCCATACCAATCACGACAAACTCAATCCCATCCATATCGGTAATGGCTTCAGACAGGATCCCGGCAATTTTCTTCTTGTTGATTAGAATATCATTGGGCCATTTGATTTGGGCAGGCAGATCCAGCTCCTCCTGCAAGGTTTCCGCCAATGCAACTGCAGGCATGAGGGAAATCCGGGAAATTTCCTTGAGCGGCATGTGCGGCCGGAGGATCAAAGACATGTAAATCCCCTGCCCGGCGGGCGAATACCAATCGCGACCTCTTCGGCCCCGGCCTGCTGTCTGTGCATCAGCCACCACCACCGTACCCTCGGGATATCCCTGGGAAGCCAGAATCCGCGCTTGCTGGTTGGTGGAATCAATCTCCTGATAATAGAAATAATCTTTTCTGCCGAACACTTCAGTTTTTAAGCCCGGAAGCACTTCCTCGGCGGACAAGATATCGGGACAGGCAACCAACCGATAGCCTTTTCTGGAAGAAGCTTCAACGATATAACCTTCCGTCCTTAATTGCTTGATCTGTTTCCAGATCATGGTGCGTGATACACGCAGGGTTACACTCAAAGCTTCACCGGAAAACCAATTTCCGTTTTCTTCTTTTAAGGCCAGCAATACTGATTCGCGCAGGGTCATTCTTTTCACCACCCAAAAATATTATACAAAGAAGAGTAATAAATACACGGTTGCTATTGCAATTGACAAAATCATTAGGGGAAAGGCAATTTTCATATAACCTAAAAACGTTATGGGATGACCTTCCCGGGCCGCTATGCCAGTAACAATAACGTTGGCTGAAGCCCCAATAATCGTACCATTGCCGCCCAAACAGGCTCCCAGCGACAAAGCCCACCACAACGGCATAACATTCATGTGTCCGATCTGCCCCATTTCCTGAATTAAAGGAATAAAGGTGGCGACAAAAGGAATATTATCGATAAAAGCTGAGGCAATCGCAGAAAACCAGAGAATAAAAACCACCGATAGTGTTACATTCCCTTCCGTCAGAGCCACCGCTTCCCGGGCCATATTTTCAATAATACCGACTTTCTCCAGTCCCCCTACCAGAATAAACAGACCTACAAAAAAGAAAAGCGTTGCCCATTCAACCGTTACCAGCGCTTCTTCGGGATCTTCCCGGGTAATTAACATAAGCAAAGCAGCCCCTGTAATGGCGATGGTTGCTGATTCCAGTCCCAGATACTGGTGAATAACAAAGCCGATAACAACAACGGTAATAACCAGCAATGCCTTTTTCATTAGTTGGGGATCTATAATGGCTTCTTGGGGATTCATTCCCATTAGGCGAGCTTTGTTTTCTTCGGTTGTTTGCAGATTCTTTTTATATATAAACTTCAAAATAATAATCGTCACAATAAAAATTACCACGATGATCGGGCTAAGGTTGATAACGAAATCCATAAATCCCAGTCCGGTAGCACTGCCGATCATGATATTGGGAGGGTCACCGATCAGCGTTGCCGTTCCGCCAATATTTGAAGATATAATTTCGGCAATAAAAATTGGCACCGGGTTGACTTCCAAGGCAGCACAAATCGATATTGTTACCGGCACGATCAATAAAACCGTCGTTACATTATCCAACAGAGCCGAAGCAATTGCCGTAACAATGCTCAGCGCAATCATAATTCTAACGGGATCACCCCCGGTTGAATGAGCCGCTTTGATGGCTACAAATTCAAAAACCCCGCTTTTTCGGGTAATCCCTACAATAACCATCATGCCAAACAAGAGACCGATCGTATTGAAATCAATATAACTAATTGCTTCATGCTGACTGATCACTCCCAGCACAATCAGCAGAGCGGCACCAAAAAGGGCAATAATGGTCCGATGAATTTTTTCGGATATGATGATTGCATACACAATCAAGAAAAGAATCCCCGCAAACCATATCTGCCATTCCATATCTTTTCACTCCTTTTGTGTTAACATTTTTTCTCATACATTTTTGGATTGCAAAGAAAATATCTTATGCTCATCAAACCTATCTTTTAAAGCAATTGTCGGGGATCTTCTTAAACTTTCTGCTCTTGCGTCCTTCTTCGCCAAAATAAGTATTGAATTTTCCCCGTTGTTCTTCCGGCATAAACGGAAACCAGCCTTGTTGGCAGGCAAGACAGACACATTCGGTCCGATTGTAGCCGATAAAACCAAACACCGGCCCCAGTGGTCCCAAAACACAGGTTGCCAACAAAGCTCTAATAAGCGCGTAACCGTATTTATGGTAGACATAATTCTCCCCATGACAATTGGGGCAGCGGCTGTTGATACCTGGTGCTCCTGTACCGCATTTCAAGCAGTGGTGGGCATCCTCGTTCACAGTCTGCCCGCACTTCCTGCAAACAACTTTTTTGCTGCTGACACTATTTCTTTTTGCCATAACCTGAATCAACACCTAAACCAACTCACATAAGATTGGAAGCTGAATCGATATCCAACTTCCAATCTTAAGAGTATCTCCTTTTGTTATTCCAATTCGGCAATGACTTCGCCTTCACTAATCTGCTGCCCGACCTTGACCTTAATCTCTTTCACAACTCCGCCTTCCGGTGCGTAAATGGGGTTTTCCAGTTTCATTGCTTCCAGAATGATGACTTCATCATCTTCGGCGATGCTCTGTCCAACTTCCACCAAAATCTCCAGCACCTTTCCCGACATAGGACTTTCAATTGCTGCCATTTTCGATTCCTCCTTATTTTAAAATACCATTTTATATTTTACCTGATACATTGCAACCAAAAAACAATATATATCCGAAACCAGTTTACTTCAGGACACTAATAAACATACCGGCAGCTACAGCCGTTCCAATCACGCCAGCTACATTTGGCCCCATGGCGTGCATGAGCAGATAGTTTTTCTTGTCAGCTTCCTGCCCAATTTTGTGAGCCACCCGGGCTGCCATGGGAACCGCCGAAACACCTGCGGCACCAATGATGGGATTAATTTTTTCTTTAAGAAAGAGATTCATAACCTTGGCCAGTAAAATGCCGATAGCTGTTGCACCAGCAAACGCAACCACGCCCAAGACAAATATATAAATTACTTTGGGACTCAGGAATACTTCCGCCGGCATCGTGGCCCCAACTGATATGCCCAGGAAGATTACCGCAATATTCATCAGCTCATTTTGCGCTGTGTTGCTCAACCTGTCAACCACTCCTGATTCCTTCAGCAAATTGCCAAAGCAGAACATGCCTATTAGCGCAGCTGCATCGGGGACCAGCAAACAAACGATAATGCAGGTAATAATCGGAAAGAATATTTTCTCCAGCTTGGATACTTTGCGCAGTGATTTCATCCGGATCTTGCGTTCTTTTTCGGTCGTAAGCACTCTAATGATCGGAGGCTGAATAATCGGCACCAGAGCCATATAGGAATAGGCTGCTACCGCACAAACACCCATCATATGTGGCGCCAATTTGGCTGCTAAAAAGATCGTGGTAGGCCCGTCAGCACCGCCGATTATTCCTATTGTCGCTGCTTCGTAAACCGTGAACCCTGCTGCTAGTGCCCCAAAGAAAGTAAGATAAACGCCTCCCTGGGCTCCGGCACCCAGCAATAATGTCTTTGGATTGGCAATCACCGGGCCAAAATCAGTCATCGCACCCAACCCGAGAAAAATCAAGGGGGGGATTACCGCCCATTCTTCTCCGTAATGATAAAACTTCCACAGTAACCCTTCCCCGGGAGTCATAATCTCAGAAGGCAGATTCACCAGCAGTATACCGAAAGCGATGGGCAATAGTAAGAGTGGTTCAAAATCTTTCTTTATGGCCAGATAAATAAACAGAAAGGCGATTCCCCACATTACGAAGTTTCCCCAATAGAGACTATCAAAGGCCATACTGGACCATATGTTTAAAATCACATCCATTGCCGTATTACCCCTTTAAGCCAATTATTTTTCTTGAATAGTCGTTTTACTTTCAATGTAGATTGCCAATTTGGAACTCAGTGTTATAAATACCTGAAGCAGAATCATGGTAAGAAACACGCCCGTGATTCCAGCGACAAAAGTATATAGCGGCAGTGACATGGATTGTCCTCCTTTCTTGACTTCCTTGTGCAAGCCAACGCTGTAATTATACCTTTTTCAGACAGCTTCCAGGCTCAATTATATAACCAAATCTGCCGGCATCTCTCCCGGGCTCAGCCAATAAACCGTGCATAATAAAATCAATATGGGTTGCGATAATATACTCAATATCACAATTTCCATCCGGTGTGTACCAATTTCCCAGCCAATTCAGCATTCCGCCGATTCCTCTAACGACCATTTTGCTGTCAACCGTACGAAACACACCTTGGTGGATGGCTTGATCAACATGGCTGCAGATGAAAGCCTCATACAGTTTTAGCGTATCACTGGCAAACTTACGCCTTTCCAGTGAGAGATGGGCGGCTTCACGCAAATATGTTTCGGCACCATCTCTCTGCAAATGAAACTGCATCATGTGATTGGCAAAAAGTTTGGCTATCTTTTCAGCAATATCAAAATCTGACGCTGCAATCGCCTTGGCTTGATTATGAAGGCGATTGATATGGGTCATACAGATTTCAAACAGAATATCTTCCTTGGCTTCGAAATAATAGTAGACCGCGGGTTTGCTGATGCCGATTTCATCAGTTATATCATCGAGACTGGCTGATATATACCCTTTTTCTCTGAATAACCTGGCTGCTACCGCTAAAATTTCCGTTCTTCGATCGATAACAATCGCTCCTCCCTTCATTTATAAAAGAATAAAACAGATTCTTTTCTTGTACGAAGAATATTTAATTGCTATACTTACTGTTAAGTAAGTATTATAAGTACTTACTTAACAGTAAGTAAAACGCTTTGGTTTGTCAAGCATCATTTGCTTATAATCATCATATCCATAGTTGAGAATTATCGATTCCAAAGGCACTTAATCAGAATTCAAATGTTGGCGTTGGGCAAAAATAAAAAAACAAGCTTAAACTTCCGGCATGAATTAAAAAACAAGGGGGAAGGTGAAAAAACAATTCCTACGGCTGACCGTATCAATGTTTAATTAAAAAAGGAGTGAAATGTTCATGGAGAAAATCTGGATGAAACATTGGCCCCCGGACATGGCAAAAGAAGTCGTATTAACCGAAGGAAAAATACCGATCTTTGAATATCTCAGAATCAATGCCAGGCGCACTCCCGCCAAACCAGCCATCATCAATTATGGTCGGGAAATCTCTTATCAGGAATTGGATGAAACTTCTGATCAGTTTGCCAACTACCTGCTCGACCTGGGATTGGTAAAAGGCGACCGGGTTGGATTGTTCTTGGGCAACAGCCCACAATACATCATTGCCCATTTCGGTATTCAGAAAATGGGTGGTATTGTCTGTCCTTGTTCCCCGCTTTTCAAAGAAATGGAACTCTCCTACGAAGTCAACGACGCTGGAATGAAATGTTTAGTAACGGTTGATTTGTTTATGCCGATTGTCGCCAAGGCGTTGCCCAATATGCCTTCCTTGCTGCAAGTTGTTACCACCAACTTCCACGATTATTTGCCTGCTGAACCTACCCTTCCGCTGGTCGATTATATGCAGGTTCCCAAACA
>DAOTHZ010000093.1:0-7162 GCA_035447945.1 Syntrophomonas sp. | reverse complement strand
AATTTTTCCTGTCAAAAGGAGGAAGTTGACTTGAGCAATGATCGGAGAGTGTATCAAAACAAACTCGTCTCGGCTAACCATGCAGTAAAAATCGTGCAATCCGGAGACTGGGTGAGTTATGGTTCCCTCAATGCCCAAGCCTGTAGTCTGGACAAAGCGCTGGCTAAAAGAAAGGACGAACTGAAGGACGTAAAGGTCTGGACGTTGCTGTGTCTGCGCATGCCCGAGATCGTCAAGGTCGATCCCCAGGGGGAATCCTTTTGCTGTCAGTCCTGGCATTTTTCCGGGACGGATCGCAAAATGGCCAAGCAGGGAACCCCGATTTACTACACTCCCATGCGCTATTCCGAACTCCCTCGCTATATCCGGGAAAATGTTGCGCCCATCCAGGTTGCCATGTTGGGTACTGGCCCCATGGACAAGAACGGCTACTTTAATTTTGGACCGCAGAATTCTCATCACAAGGCCCTCTGTGAAAAAGCTGACAAAGTGATCGTAGAGATCAATACCAACATGCCGCGCTGTCTGGGCGGATACCATGAGGCTATCCACATCTCCGAGGTTGACTTGATCGTAGAAGGCGAAAACGAAGCCCTGGTCGCGCCCGCCCCCACCCCGCCCACTGAGATTGATCAAAGGGTCGCCCGGCGGATCGTCGCCGAAATGGAAGACGGGGCCTGTATCCAGTTGGGGATCGGCGGTATGGCCAATGCCGTAGGGCAGATGATCTGTGACTCTGACTTAAAAGATCTGGGTTGCCATACAGAAATGCTTTGTGATGCCTATGTTGACCTGTTTGCTGCAGGCAAGATGACCGGTCGGCGCAAAAATCTTAATCCTGAAAAAATGGTCTACGGCTTTGCTTTGGGCAGCCAGCGGCTTTTTGACTTTATCGATGACAATCCCCGTTGTGCTTCGTTTCCGGTTGATTATACCAACCGGGTGGCAATCGCTTCCGCCAACGATCACCTGATGTCCATCAACAATGCTGTCGAGGTCGATATTTACGGGCAGATCTGCTCAGAATCCTCGGGCACCCGGCATATCAGCGGCACCGGCGGACAACTCGACTTCGTGCTGGCGGCTTACGAATCACGGGGCGGCAAATCATTCGTCTGCCTGCCTTCCACTTATCAAAAACCGGACGGAAAACTGGCCTCCTGCATCGTGCCAACCTTAAAAACCGGCGCGATCGTGACCGATGCCCGAACCGTCGCTCATTATATCGTAACCGAGCACGGAATCTTCAATAGCAAAGGCAAGACCACCTGGCAAAAGGCGGAAGGGATTATCTCCCTGGCCCACCCCGATTTCCGCGATGATCTGATCCGCGCTGCCCAGGAGCAAAAGCTCTGGTCCAGATATAACAAACAATTTTAATCGCCTATTCCCATATTCATAATGAAAGCTACAAGCATACAATAATCGAGCCCGTACCTGTTTTATGGTACGGGCTCGATTTTCCAGAATCAGTTTTATAACCGCTTTTTTTCAGCCTGTCTCTGCCTGATTCCACTTTTATTTAACCAGTTCGATCTCCCAATCATTTTTATCTGCTTTTTTCACATTGATGTTATAATTCCGGGTTTTAGCCAGTCTGCTAACGTTTTCCAGTGATACCGCAGTGGAGCCTGTCACCAGGATTTCATTTGCCCCTTGATCCATTATTTTTTTCGTTTTAATCACCGGCAAAGGGCAACTCATGCCTCGTACGTCAACTTTTTCCATTGCCAATCCTCCTATTCTTCTCGGAAAGACCACCCGATGATGGCCGTTACAACAATTCCTGCCACACAAGCAATTTGTCCGTAAATACCCGGTCCTCCGGCAACTGCAGCCACGCCGGGGGCAGCCGCCTTGGCCGCGGCAGCAGCCAGCATAAAGTTGTGACATACAGCCGCTCCGATGATCATTCCCAAAACCACTGCGGCAGCATCTGTATCGCCTTCACCGGACATGATCAGTTGTCGCAAGGGGCATCCACCCAGCAGTGTAGCCGTCAGGCCTACCAGGAACAGCCCCAGGAAGTTCCATACATGCAGGCTGTGAGCAATCGGTTGCCCGCTAAAACCAGTCTTGAAAAATCCCAAGGCAATGTTTAAAACCAAAGCCCCCAGGAAGATGCCGATAAAGCCTAGTAATAAATGATTGTCCCGCATCAGGATGAAATCCCTGATGCCGCCGCTCATGCACAACCGGGTGCGCTGCGCCAGAAATCCCACCAACAGACCGGCAGCCAGCGAGATAAGCAGCGGGGCGGCCATGGAACCGGGGCCTTCCTTGCTGAAAAACAGAGGACCGCCCGCATCGGGATTAAATACGGTTCCTTTAAGCAAGAGAAACAGCAGGATGGCAAAGATCGCTGGCAGGATAAAGCCGCCCAGCTTGCTGTGGCTTTCCTCCGCCCGACCCAGAAAGAATCCCCGACGCAAAAACCATACGCCTCCGCCGACGCCGCCAATAAAGCCAATCAGTCCGACGAATGCATTGTAGTCACCACCGGCCATGCGCAGCACATCGCGCAGCGGACAGCCCAGAAATACCAAAGCGCCAATCATCATAAACATCCCCAGGAGAAATCGTACCAATGTAGATGAACCTCCGCGGGACCTGAACTCACCCGCAAACAGAGAAGTCAGCATGGTGCCCAACACGATGCCGATAATTTCAGGACGCAAGTACTGCACTACCCCGGCCCGGTGCAATCCCAGCGCGCCGGCAATGTCTCTTTCGAAACAGGCAATACAAAATCCCATATTGGGCGGGTTGCCCAACTTGACCAGCACCACCGCAATCGCTCCAATGATAAGTCCCGTGACGAGAATAAACCATTTGCCTTTGTCCAACTTAATAATCCCCCTTATAAATAACTTATAGTTATATATATAATTATTTTTTCTAATTTTATAATATTCTACATAATCGATATTTATCCTTCTTTGTATAAAAATTTTTTCAATAAAAAAACCCGCTTATCAATAAGCAGGTATAATACATATTATTATAAATATTAAACGTTTTGTGCTGCTCATGCGCTTTTCCGTCAACCGGAAAGTGCAAACGCGGGACGATTCTGCTTCTGCCAGACAGAGCCAACAATGGCTTGAACCGTCCCCTTGCTTCCTGTCAATCCAAACTGATCCGCCCCAGATTGCCGCGGCGGTAATCCTGCAGCAGCAAATGGCAGGTCTTGTCGACGTCAGGCGTTCCGCCTTTGTTCAGATAACCGCGGTTACGGGCGATCTCGGCCAGTATTTCTTCCGCCTCCAACTGAACATTTTCCACTTTGTAGCGAGTATAAAAAATTTGAGGCGTTTTGGCCTGCAGCGTGCGCAGCAGGTAAAGGGCTACATCGTATTCCTGGTAGGCATTTTCCCCCACAATATTCAGCAAGGCCAGTTTTAGGCCCTGTTCTTCATCTTCGACCTTGGGCCACATCAGACCGGGGGTATCCATGAACTCAATGTCCTCGCGTACCCGCACCCATTGTTTGCCGCGGGTCACGCCCGGCTTGGCGCCGGTCTGGGCAACTTTTTTACCCACCAGGCAGTTTAAAAATGTCGATTTACCGATATTGGGAACCCCTACCACCATCACCCGCGGACTTCTGATCCGTCGGCCTTTGCTGAGCATTTCCTCGGCCTGCTCCTGATAAACGCTTTTAATCAGCTGCAGCACTTCCTTGCTTCCCTTGCCGGCGCTTGAATCCATGGCCGCAGCGGGATAGCCTTCCTGCTGCAGTTTTTGCTGATACGCCTGAATGGACGCAGACGAGGCCAGATCCATTTTGTTGAGGATAAAAATAATCTTTTTGCGGCTGATTATCTTTTCCAGGTCAGGGTTGCGGCATGAAAACGGAGCGCGCGCATCCAGCAGCATCAGCACAATGTCGACCAGTTTGATGTTTTCAGCTATTTCTCGTTTGGCTTTGACCATATGCCCGGGATACCAATTAATCGCCATGTAATCGCCTCCTTTGCCAACCTGGCGAGAGAAAAAAAGAGAATACCGCACGGTATTCTCCTTCCCAATCATTTAAGTCTTTGCTTAGAATCTGCTCTTTTCCTTGACCCGGGCTTTCTTGCCGGTCAGACCCCGCAGATAGAACAGTCTGGCGCGACGCACTTTGCCTTTGCGAGTGACTTCGATTTTGGCGATTTTGGGAGAATGCATCAGGAATGTTCTCTCCACGGCCACATTGTAAGAAATCCTCCGTACGGTGAACGTCTGTGACAGACCCGTGCCTCTGATTTTCATGACGGTACCCTCGAAAAGCTGAATTCTTTCCCGTGTACCTTCAACAACTTTAACATGTACTTTTACGGTATCGCCAGGCCCAAAGCGAGGCAGATCCTTTTTGTACTGCTCTTCTTCAATGGATTTAATGATGTCTTGCACGATTTCGACCTCCTTCCACAGGCGTTCTTACATGGCTGTCATGCAGCGGACCACCTTTAATACAGAACATGCCTATTTTAACACAGTATTTTATTGACTACAAGGGAGAACTACAGATTAAACCAAAATTCTCCCAGCAAGCGATCGATAATGATGGAAACCGCGCTGCGCACTGACAAGTGATTGTAATCACTGTCCGGCGCAATCGGTTCCAGAATATAGTCGCATTTTTCCATCAGGGTCTGTTCCATGCCCCAACCAGTACCAAAAAGCAGGAGAAAGACCTGGTCTTCGCTGAATATCTTTTCTTTCAGCCAGCGATAGGAAACCGTCTGGGAATAACGGCGCGCATCGGTAGCGACGGTCACCACCCTGCTTCCGGTTTGTGCCTCGATTTCGGCTACGACCTGGGCAAGATCCTCCTTCCGGTGCAGGATGGCAAAAGCTTCCCGACGGTCAGGATTGTAGCTGCCTCCGTAGCCTTCCTGCCAATAGGACAGAATGTCGCCAATCAGCTGTTGTTGATTGGGCGCCGGGTGGACGACATAAAATCCATCTGCCTTGTAGGTGCGGGCAGCCCGGGCGATATCATGCAAATCGAGATTGGTAACCGAGGTGGTTACGATATCCATGCGTTTGTTGTACATGGGATGGTGCAGCAAGGCAATATAGACTTTAGCGTTTCGCACCTTTCTCCTTCTTCCTGACGAACAATATTTCTTCCAGCAAGGACTGCTCTTCAGCATCAAAAGCGCGGTTTAAAAGCAGATCGGGTCTCTTCAACAAGGTCCGCTCCAGACTCAGTTTCTTGCGCCAGCGGCGGATCTCTTCATGGTGTCCGGAAAGCAGCACCGGAGGGACTTCCATCTCTGCAAAAGAGCGCGGACGAGTAAACTGGGGATACTCCAATAAACCTTCCGCAAACGATTCATCCTCAGCTGAGGCATCATCACCCAGCACCCCGGGAACAAGCCGGGAGACTGCATCAACCACCACCATGGCACCCAGTTCACCGCCGGTCAGAACATAATCGCCGATGGATATTTCTTCATCAATATAGGTCATGGCCCGTTCATCGATGCCTTCATAATGGCCGCAGAGCAGGATCAGATGGTCTTCTCCGGCCAGCCGGGTCACAATGGTCTGGTCGAGGCGCTGTCCCTGCGGGGACAGGTAAACCACCCTGCCGGGCTGATCTTTGACATGTTGAATAGCCCGGGCCAGTACATCCACTTTCATGACCATCCCTGCACCGCCGCCATAAGGATAATCATCTACTTGTTGGTGCTTGTCCAGGGCAAAGTCCCTGATGTTTACGGTATTGATCTGCAGGAGCCCGTTTTGTCTGGCGCGGCCGATCATGCTGGCTTGCAGCGGCGAAGCAAACATCTCCGGGAAAAGCGTTAAAATATCGATGCGCATGGTATTCTCCCAAATCACGGTTGATTGCATCCAAAAAGCGGACCAGGGCTAGTCCAGCAATCCGTCCAGCAATTTGACCGTCATCTTTTTTTCTTCCAGGTTGATCTCAAGGATTACTTGCTGAATCGCTGGCAGCAAAATCTCTCCATAAACCTCGGAATCGACCGCATAAACATCGTTGGCTCCGGTTTCCAGAACTTCCTTGAGAATTCCCAGATATCCTTTTTCGATATCATAAACCGCCAGGCCCACCAGTTGAAAATGATAATAATAGCCGGGTGGCAGCGGAAATACGTCTTTCTCCTCGACACCCAGCCAGGCCTGTCGATAGGTTTGGGCAGTTTCCAGATCGTCGATGCCTTCCAGTTTCATCAGCAGCAGGTCTTTGTAAGGACTGCAGGATGCAATTCTGTGCCGGGAAATTTTACGTCCCTGTACCACCCGAATCTCTGCCAGACCCTGGAAACGCTCCGGAAAATCGGTCAGGGGCATGACTTTCAACATCCCTTTGTAGCCATGGGTACCTACGATTCTGCCGATGCTCACTAATTCATTTGCATCCATTACATCCATCTCCCAACATGGTGGGTAAAAGTGTGGTGAAACGTCGAACTTCTGTCCGGACATCCCTTCAAGGAGAAGCAGTGAACAACTGAAAAGCCCGTGCCCAAGACGACGCACGGGGATGGGGACACACCCGAACAGTGATTGTCCCCCAACACGTACGGCGGATGAGACGGGCTGGCCTGGTTCACCAGGCGATTCTCCCTGGAAAAATTCTTGGGCGATGGTTGCCGCCCTATCTCATAATTTCCACGGTGACTCTCTTGCCTTCCTTGGCTGCGGTAGCTTTCGTCAAGGTACGAATCGACTGAGCAATTTTGCCTTGTTTGCCGATCACCTTGCCCATATCTTCAGGCGCTACCCGCAGTTCAATCAGGTTGGATTTTTCGCCGTCCACTTCGATCACCTGAACCTGGTCGGGATTATCCACCAGGGCGCGGGCAATATATTCAACCAGCTCTTTCACTTGTGATTCACCCCCCTGGGTCGTGCGACCCTACTTGCGGCCTTCCGCAAATTTGCTCATAATACCCTGTTTTTGCAAAAGTGATTTTGCTGTATCTGAAGGTTTAGCACCGGTAGAAAGCCATTTCAGGGCTTTTTCCTCATCGATCTTAATCGTGGCCGGATCGGTTGAAGGATCATAATATCCGATTTCTTCAATAAAACGTCCGTCACGAGGCGATCTTGCATCAGCGACGATCATTCTGTAGAAAGGGCTTTTCTTGGCTCCCATTCTCTTTAAGCGGATTTTTGTTGCCATATTGTCACCTCCTTG
>DAOTHZ010000092.1:3484-7232 GCA_035447945.1 Syntrophomonas sp. | reverse complement strand
CCATGGTGTTGTGCAGTTTGGCGCCGGAAACAATTACCCCGTCATCTCTTCTTTCTACTACATGCAGATACATATCCGGATCATCCTGTTCGCTGGGGCGTTTGCTGCGATCCCCTTTGGCATCCGTCTGGGAAGCCGCTGCGACCAGGTCGTTTTCCTGGAAGTAGGCCAGATACTTGAGCCATCTGGCATGATAATCAGTGCCATATTTGAGGTCGCAGTTTTTCGTGACCACCGACAAGCCATTCATGGAATCTGCACCCATGCAGCGCTGGATACAGCCGCCGACCAGGTTGCACATTTTACGGGTCATCTCTTGCTTCAGCAATAAATCTTCCGGTGATTGATGGATATGATTAAAACGGTTAATGGGCTGACCGGAGAGATGAGATGTGGTGGTCAGCCATTTGCTGTACTCGGGATCACTGGCTTTGTCAAAAGTAAGCTGGATGGCGTAGCTGGCATGGACAACTTTGGGATAGTCACGGCCAATACACTCACCGTCCAGATAAATGTTGGGCCGCATACCGGCCAGTTTTTGCAGATATTCCTGTGAGGTTCTCATTTATCAACATCTCCTTTTATATTATATATTGGGGATCGATGGCTGGAATTGATTGTTGGCAGTCTTTTATCGCTCCTTTCCGTAAGGTAACTGAAACTGTCAAGAGGAACTGATAGCTACCCATATACGCAAGCATTGTGCCAGAAGATGAAACGGATGTAAGTGCCGATAAAACCGCTTTTTTTATTAAAAAGAAAGAAGTTTGCAACGGGGCGTGAAACGTCTTCTGCAACAAAAGGATGCAAAAACGTTTCAAATGTTTCAAAAGGATGAACGAAAAGATAAATGGCAGGGGTGCAAAAGAACAGGTGAAACTGTATGTGTCACATTGTATTCGGTTGTGGTATTATGCAATGAATAGATGAATGACTGGGAGGAATGACCCGTGTCTTATAAAGAACTCCGCCAAAGATGGGAAGAGCTGCATAAAAACCCTGCCCTGCGCAACAGTCTACGTCCTGAAATAAGGGACTCCTGGGAAAGAAGCTGTGATTTTGGCATCGATCCGTATTTGCGGGAAAACCCCTATATATGTACTGCGGCAGAGCTGGAGCAATACCGGCAGGCATCTGCCTACCTGCTGGAAGCTTCCCGCCCGGTTATGAACAGTTTGCAGGAATACGTGGCCGGATCAGGTTTTGTCATCGTATTGGCTGATGCCAACCTGTGTTTGCTGGAAGTCATCGGCGATCAGCAGGCCCTTGAATGGGCTCGCCATGCCCGCGCAATCGAGGGATCTTTGTGGCGGGAAGAACTGGTCGGAACCAATACCGCATCGATTGTGATGTCGCTGGTCAAACCCTACTATTTGTATGGTTTTGAGCATTTTTGCCTGTTTTCCAGCGTTGCCAGCAGCTTTTGTTCCCCCATCATTGATGAGGGCAAATTAATCGGCGGGTTGGGAATGATTGCTCCCCATGATCTGGGGAATAATCAGACGCTGGGGATGGCCGTGGCAGCGACCATGCATATTAAATCCAAAATTGAAATGAAAAAAATTGAAAACCTGCATGAAGTCATCAATGATTCCATGACAGAAGGCCTGCTGGCGCTGGATGCCAATCGTTCCATCACATTGATGAACGAAAACTGCGCCCGGATCCTCAAAGTTGATCACAAATCATCGGTCATCGGCCGAAGCATTTATGAACTGCTGGCTAATCATCCGGAAAACCATCATTTCATTAATTCCATTACCCAGGGACGGACGATTACGGATGAGAATTTTGATTTGTTGGTGAAAAATGAAAGCATCCCCTGCAACATCACCTGCAATCCCTTTAAAAGTCTCAATGCCTTGAATGGCGGAGTAGTGATCGTGATTCGGGAGCGGCAGCGCATCAATCGGCTGGTTCGCAATTCCATCGGCGGGGGAGCAACCATGTACTTCAGTGATATTGTAGTAAAAAACCAGCGTTTTGCCGAGACTTTAAAAACCGCCCAGGCAGCGGCTTCCTCCACCTCCAACGTATTGCTGCTGGGGGAAAGCGGAACCGGCAAAGACATTATCGCCCAGGCCATGCATAACGCCAGCCCGCGTCGCACCAATCCCTATCTGGCCATTAATTGTGCCGCTCTGCCCCGCGATTTGATTGCCAGCGAACTGTTTGGCTATGAAGAAGGTGCCTTTACCGGCGCAAGAAAGGGCGGCAACATCGGCAAATTTGAATTGGCCGATCAGGGCACCATATTTCTGGATGAAATAGGAGATATGCCGCTTTATCTGCAAGCTACCCTGTTGCGGGTTTTGGAAGAAAAGAAAGTCATGCGGCTGGGCAGTTCCAAACTGATCCCGGTCGATGTGCGCATCATCGCGGCTACCAACAAGGATTTGGAAGTTGAAATCGAGCATAACCGCTTCCGTCGGGACTTGTTCTATCGCCTGGGTGTGATTAAAATCGACCTGCCGCCGCTCAGGGACAGACCTGAAGATATCCTGGAACTGACCCGGGTATTTGTGGAGAAAACCTGCAGCAAATTCAACAAGCCGGTTTTAAAGGTTGCTGAAGAAGTACTGAATGCCTTCACTGCCTATGACTGGCCCGGCAATGTAAGGGAATTGCAAAACCTGATTGAAGCTGCCGTACAATTGTGCCCGAATGAAATAATAACATATGATTTGATCGAAAAAATATCTGCCGTGGTGGTGAACAATCAAACCAGGAGTACACCGTTTCAGGCAGACGAGTCGATGGAAAAACAAATGATTATGGAAGCATTAGCCCGGCACAAATTCAAGAAAAAAGAAACCGCAGAGGCGCTGGAGATGTCAAGAAGCACGCTGTATCGCAGGATGAAGGAATTGGAGATACGTGGATAAAGCGCATGTCAAAGGTGAATAATACAGCCGACTGTTTGGATAAAAAAATATGCCTCCGTTGGGGAGGCATATGAAAACCAAGCCTTATGGCAACAGGAAAAATGCGGCTATGATTGAAGCCGCCTTCCGACACGGCGGGTGAAGGCTGCCATACCCAGCAGGGCCAGCAGCAACAATGCCGACGCGAAGGGGTGCAGCAATGACCAGGCAATCGCAATGGGCAGGAGCAGCAGTCCCCGGGTCATGGTCCGCAGCGCCTCATTTTTCGCAATCAAATTGGCCAGAGGCGGGGAGTGGCGATAGTAGAAATCGACAAAGGCTCGCCCGATTGCGTTGGTCAGCAGGAAACGATCCCGGAACTGCCGCAGCAGCACCACCGCCGGCTCAAGTTTTGAACCAAAAGCCGCTGTGGCGATAAAACATTCATCCACACTGTTTGCGCCATATTTATAGCCCCGCAGCTCCACATCGTCATTTTCATGCAGCGCCAGCGTATACAAACTCGTTTCGCCGCTGACTGCATCAGTGGTGCTGACGATTTCCGGACTGAAGAAACGACCCGTCTCCGCAGCGACTGTCAGCGCCGGTGTCTGAACTATACTGCCGTCCATGCCTAGCGTTGCCGACATCAGACCCTCGCCGTCCCCCCCGGTCCACACCACCAGTAATTTGTCTGTACCCATGCGCTGCGCGGCCAGTTCATTTGGCGTTGCCTGCGACAAGGGGAGCCCGCGATCGAGAAAACCGCTGCCTGTATAGCTGAACATGCCGATGCCGCGGTTAAGGCCGCTCCACAGCAGCGTGGCCTCGCCGCCGTCCTGGCTGACCAAGACCAGATCATTGCCGGCCCCATCGGCAAGTTT
>DAOTHZ010000092.1:0-3384 GCA_035447945.1 Syntrophomonas sp. | reverse complement strand
CGCCGCCGTCCTGGCTGACCAAGACCAGATCATTGCCGGCCCCATCGGCAAGTTTAACTGCCCCGGATACGCTGCTGCCGTTCCATTGCAGCGACTGCAGTTCATTTAAACCGTTGACATAGACCAGCAGCACTTGTTCGGCAGAATTTCCCGCGACGCAGGCCGCATAACCCTTGACCTCGTTTTTGGCTGCAATCTGCGCTGGCGTGTTCCACGCCTGTTCCGAGCCGTCCCAAATCGACCCGTAAATGGTGCGGTTCACCGATGCCGGTCCTTCATCCGTTGCCAGATAGATTGCCGCCACGTCATTGCCTTTTTGCAGCAGTTCAAGGTTGGTCGGCACCTCGTCCAAATTGGCCATCACCTGCGGAGTGCTCCAGTTGGTAAAATTACTGTCGCCCTGCGAATATTTAAGTACCGCCGGCGGGGTCGTCTTCTCCAAATCCGTCGCCGCGATTTCCGTCCAGGCTGCCATATATCCTGCGCCCTCCGGCAGGCTGACAATGTCATGGCTGATTACTGCGCCATCGGTGGACGCAATCGCCACCGGCGTTTGCCAGCCCTGCGTCCCGTTGCTGCTGCCCCCTTGACTGGCCATGAGCCGCATGTTGCCGCCCTTGGTTGCCATGTCGGCATAGGTAAAGGCTACGCTGCCGGCGCTGTCGTCGGAATAATCGCCAATCACCAGGAAATCATCGATGAGCAGCACCGGTGTGCCGTAAAACACCGAAACATCATAATCACCGCGGCCCACGCTGTGCTCCGTGATCTGCATGGGGATCAAACTAAAACTCGGCTCGGTGGTAAACTGATATTCAATCGGGATCGAGGCCCACACATAATTCTTCTGGAACCTGGCAATCCACAGCCGCGCATACAGATCCGCCGTAGCCCGCACATCCCCCGAAACCTCCGTAATGATCGGCGCGTCGCGCTTGGGATTGATGGTTGCCATGAGCGACGGTTTGCTGGTCCAACTGTTCTCCCCGGCGACTTCAATGGAAGCTTCCGCCCCAACATTGCCGGCAGCAGTCGTTACATACAGACCCAGGCCGAAATTTGCGCAGATCTCCAGCGCCGTATCGGTGTCGGTCAGCCCCAGTTCGATCTTCCTGGCTTCACTCAACTGGGCCACCTTGGTACTCCTGGGGATCACCTGACTGTCGCGCTGCCCGCCGATAAAATTGCGCTGCAACTGCCGCGGCTCCTCTTCATTTATTTCCATAGGTTCGAAGCCACCCAAAGGCGCAGCCATCTCTGACGATCCAACCTCCGAGCCCGCCTCACCGCCTGCACTCGTATCTGTACCGGAAGATTCATCTGCCCCCAAAGGCACTGCCTGCTGCACCAAACTTCCGCCTGAAATCGTATAATGCTCCGTATTCTGCGGATAAACCGTGGTCGACTCCTGCAACCCCCGAACGCCGACCAACCCTTTCATTACCGCGCCTGCATCCAGCGCTCCGGAGTTTTTCAGCGCCAGCAGCACCCAACCCACCTTGGGGATCGGCCCCAGCAGTTGAAACCCGCTGGCGGTAAACTTCACACCCACCTCGCCCCGGCCGGCATAGATGATTGCCTTCTCCAGCGGGCGATTGGCATTGTCAAAGACATAATCGTCGATAATCTCAAACGCCCCCTGTGGCATGGGATCAAATTCCGCGGTGACACCCAGTTTGCCAAAGGCCTTGGGCACCAGCTTGCTGGCGTCCACCGTTGATGCTCCCAGGCCGGCTAAGGATTTGATCGTAAACTGTTTATCCATCCCGGCCAGCTTGGCCTGCAGCGAACCAAAAACACTGAAGCCCAGCATCCCCGGCGCCGCTGCCAGCATGCCGTTGGAAGGCGTCTTCGAACCGTGCACCAACTCGACTCCCAGCGAGTAGTCGTAATTGAGACAGTTCTTGTCATCCACCTCGATCACTGCGGTACACGTCCCCACCGGCATGATGCTGCCGGCAGGCGTACGGTTCTGCACCTGCTCACGGGCGGCATCGCCGAACATGGTCGAGGCAGTTGCCGCATAACCGGCTGTATCCAACACCCCGGCAAACCAATCCGGGATCCGTAACCCCACCAGCGCATGCTCGTCGGGAAGCCCGGGCGGCAGATTGGCGATCGTGCCGGTGCTGTAGTCAAAATTGTAAACCTCCGCCGCGCCCATCTTGGTCACCACCACGAAGGTCGGCCGGAAATCATCCGGCGGCAAAGTCCAGAGCGGTATCTGCCCGGAAATGATCTGGTTGCCGGTACCGGAATCGACGGCGCCGATCCCGCCCGCTCCAACTTTGGTATGGTAAACATATTTGACCTCTTCCAGCGTACCCTCATTGAAATCCTGCAGCCAGCGCAACACCTTCTGCGGTGAGTAGTCGGCTGCATCCGTCGAAGGCAGCACCACATCGGTGGGCTTGTCTTTAAAAGTTCGGTCCGCAAAGGAACGCCGGTCGATCACCCAGACCTCCGCCACCTCATCCTTGATCTGGATTTGCTCGGTGCCGGCGCTGTTGCCATCCTGGTCAAATTTGGGCAACGTCACCGCAAATTCAGCCGGCGGCTTGACCTGCAGGCTCCAGCTCATGGTCAGCGCTTCTTCCGCTGCCGTATTGTCCACCAAATTCAGCGTATTTTCCTTGCCGCTGCGTTTCACCCCGGGGATAAAGGCCCCGAAACGATCCATCTGCAGCGTTTCCTCCAGAATGTCCGGCTTGGTCAGCGGCACCAGCTTGACCGCCATGTCGCCGGTAAAGAGATAAGCCTTCTTGGGCGCATAGGCATCACCCGAGGTATAGTCGACCGCGTTGGACGGGTCCAGTTTTATGCGAAAAGGTTCATAGCCGTCTGCCTCGATGGTCAGGATATAGAACTGACGGGTCAGTCCATACAGATTGGAGAACGTACCGTTTTCGTTGCGGATCGGGGACAAACCCACCGGCTTGTTGCCGTTGGTATTTTCCAGACGAATCCGCAAATCCGTGACCGCCTGGCCGGTGTTTTTGTTCTTGACCTCGCCCACCAGACCAATGGCCTGCTGCATGTAAACGATGATCTTGACCCGGGGCGTGGAGGAGGACGTATCCAGCACCGTTTTATAGTCATTGGCGTATGTCCAGAAGGAATGGCTGGCACTCTTGACCGTTATTTTGCTGACATTGACGGACTGTCCCTCCAGGGTTTGCCCGGAGGTAAAGCTCTGATCCGTTCCGTCAATGGTTAGCACAACATTTACTTCGTCCACCGTCTCATTGCGGTTATAGTTGTTGCGGGCCTCCACCGCCAGCGTGTAGGTGACATCCGGCAACGCTGTTCCCACAGTGGCGTTCGGGCCGCCGATTAAAATATCGCCGTTCAGATAACCGTTGGCATCGCTGCTCAGTTTAAAAC
>DAOTHZ010000091.1:0-7563 GCA_035447945.1 Syntrophomonas sp. | reverse complement strand
TAGCCTGGTCATATGAGGGGAGGGATATAATGAGCGAAGTAAAAGTAGGAAAAAACGAGTCCCTGGACAGTGCATTGAAGAGATTCAAGCGCTCCTGCCAAAAGTCAGGAGTTTTACAGGATATTAGAAAACACGAACACTACGAAAAGCCCAGTGTAAGGAAAAAGAAGAAATCTGAGGCGGCTCGTAAAAAGAAAAAATTCTAGTATTTCCTGGCGTTGCAGATGACAAAAACCGAAATCTACCGGCTTGTCAGTGAGATCATCATGGAAACCAATAAACCTGGTAGCTTTTCAGGCCGCCAGGTTTTCATTATCTAAGGGGGTGTGCGCTAGTGACCTTCATGAATCGGGGCATGCAAAATAAAAAGCAGAGAATGGCGGTGCTGTTCATAATCAGTATCGTTTTGGTAAGCTTTTTGGTCAGCATTGTAGCCTTGTCAATTTTCTAGTGTCAACATAAATAAACAGATCATAAACCGCTTCAGGGCATTATCCCGGGGCGGTTTTACTGTAACCAATTTTATGAATGACAATGTACCATTAATGGTTTAAAATGTAAAAAAGAACAATTGTTTTAGACCGGTCGGGAGATTATTGGTTGTGTACCCGGATAGCCGGCAAAAACAAAAAGGAGGCTGTATAAATGGCGGATATAAAATTTCTCATTACCCGGGAATTGGGGACTCTGGGGGATGTCAGCAAAGGCTGGCAAAAAGAGATCAATCTGGTCAGCTGGAATGATCGCAAGGCCAAACTGGATATACGCGACTGGGGACCGGGGCATGAAAGAATGGGCAAGGGGGTTACCTTGAACAAGGAGGAAGCCGTCAGATTAAAACAATTGCTGGCGGAGATGGATCTCGATTCTCTCGATATTGGATAAAATAAGAACCTAAGTGACTGCCTTCACAGCAGTTGGCAAAAAGCAATATTATAAATTGAGCCCGTACCATAATGAAGTGGTGCGGGCTCGATTCATTTACATACATCAGCGGAAGCTAAATTTCATAAAGATCCAAGCGCAATCATACTGGACCTTATTTTAGAAAGCATGGAAAGACGGCTCGTGGCATATATTTGCATTGAAAAGCAACAGGCTTCAGCCTGTCCGGGGAGGCATTTAATTGGAAAAAAGCAAAGAGATGATCAGCCGGGCGATGGCTGATTTACTGGAGATACCGAAGGATTTGGTACTGGATATCCCCAAAATTACACTGATTGGCCGAGGAGAACTTTATTTGGAGAATCATCGCGGCATCATCGAGTACAGCAACCAACGCCTGCGTATCAATCTGAGCCGGGGGTTTCTGGAAATACTGGGTGATCATTTGGAGATCAAGGCGTTGTTGCCGGACGAAATAAAAATCGCAGGAGATATCAGCACCTGCCGGTTTGTTGACTGATCAAGGAGGGCAGGATGATAAACAGATTCTTTAATCATCTGGGTGGCGTCATTACCTTGCGTATTAAAGGAAAAAACCCGGAACAGCTGATCAACCTGGCTCTTAGCCGAGGGGTGTATATTTGGGATGTTAAATGGCAGGGCGAAAATTTGCGCATGTGTATAAGAAACAGTGCCTTGCCGGCCTTTCAGGCAATTGCCGCAGAGAATGGTTTTGCTCTGGAGATCGTTAGCCGACGGGGTTGGCCCTTTTTTAAAACCAAAGCACAGAGACGGATCGGGTTTTTCGGAGGCGCTGCCTTGTTTGTACTGATTTTATATGGGTTGTCTTTGTTCGTCTGGTTTGTGGATGTTGAAGGCAATCAGGTCGTCTCCACCCACCAAATTCTGCAAAGTGCTGCCCGCCATGGACTTTATCAAGGCAGCGGCAAGTGGCAAATCAGCTGCAGCGAAGCAGAAAAAGCCATCCTGCGTGAGCTGCCTCGTTTAACCTATGTCCAATGCGAAATTCAAGGAGCCCGGGTACACATCCGGGTAGTGGAAAAGGTATGGCCGGATGAAGAATTTTTGGGTCCCTGTCACCTGGTGGCAAAGCGTGATGGTGTCATCGAAGAGGTTTTGCTGCTGCAAGGCCAGGCGATCGTCAAAACCGGTCAGATTGTAGGGCGTGGAGACATTCTCATATCCGGCATTGTGTATCCGCCGGAGCCTGAACCGACTGAACTACTGGATAATGAACCTGCAAAGCAACCTGCTTTGGTAAGAGCCCGGGGAATCGTCAAGGCCCGCACCTGGTACGAAGGCTATGGGGAATGCCCAAGGAGCATTGAAAAAAGAGTGTTGAGCGGCAAGACGTTGCGGGAAATAAAGTTGATTACGCCCTGGAAGGAAATCCGGGTAAAAGACGCGAAGATTTCTCAAAACGGACTGTACCAGCAGGAGGGGAAACATTTTTCGGTAAATACCCCGCCGGGTTTGTGGGGAATATATATAAAGCAGTATCATGAGCAGTACAAGAACGTTAAGACCTATACTGAAGCCCAGGCGATTGTGGTTGCCCGGGAAAAAGGGATTAACCATTTGCGCCGCAAAATTCAACCTGGCGTTGAGATCAGCGATACCCGGCTCGAAGTGTTGTCATCGCCCGGCGATGCCATAGTGCGAATCAAAGTTGCCATCGAAAGCATAGAGGATATCGGCGGGGTTCAGCCGCTTGAATAAGAGTTAGTACGTTGCTTGTGCATATGCTATAATTGTAGCCAAATGAAGTTTTGCTGGCAGGAGGAATTATTACTTGTCAATCAAGGAAGCCAAAATTAAAATCACGGACAACCAGCAGGCAGCGATCTTTTTCGGGACCGGTGATGTCAATTTTAAACATTTGCAGGCCATCAGCGGTGCCGATATTGTTGCCCGGGGGTCGGAATTAAGCATTCGCGGAGAAGAAGAGGCAGTCGATCATACGGTAAAATTAATTCATGGTTTGATTGATATCCTGGAAAACGAAAAGGCCCTCAATATAAATGATATTACTTATGTGGACAGCCTTTTACAAAGAGGCGATGCGCCCCGCCACCAGGACATTGTGTCGGCCACCATTTTGAGTACCGCCCGGGGCAAGGCAATTAAAGCCAGGACCATCGGACAAAAGAAGTATATCCAGGCCATTCTGAAAGATGACATTGTATTTTCAATTGGTCCGGCCGGCACTGGCAAGACGTATTTGTCGGTCGTGATGGCGGTGCGGGCTTTACGCAACAAGGAAGTGGAACGCATCATTCTGGTCAGACCGGCGGTTGAAGCCGGTGAAAAGCTTGGCTTTTTACCCGGCGATCTGATCGAAAAAGTCAATCCATATCTGCGTCCCCTTTATGACAGTCTGTTTGATATCCTGGGAGTGGATGTAACCCAGCGTTATTTGGAAAAAAACATTATCGAAGTGGCACCGTTGGCTTATATGCGAGGCCGCACCCTCAACAATGCCTTTATCATTCTGGATGAAGCCCAAAACACGACACCACAGCAAATGAAAATGTTTTTAACGCGTTTGGGGTTTGGCTCCAAAATGGTTATCACCGGCGATATAACCCAGGTTGACTTGCCAGCGGACGAGCAGTCCGGACTGATTGAAATTCAAAAAGTCTTATGCTCCATCGAGGGCATTTCCTTTGAATATTTGGGCAAGGAAGATGTGGTGCGTCATCCCTTGGTGCAAAAAATCATTAATGCTTATGAATTGCTGGAAAAGCATTTCTAAAAGATGGGTCAAGATGCTGGTCCAACATTTACGGGAACCGTTGCGGGTGAGGCTTGATCCATGAACTGGGGAGAATGAAGGAGCGTTGCATGAAGCTGAGCAATCTTTTCACATATTTTTTTGCGGATAAACTGGCGGGCATATGGAAAAACCAGAGCGTTAGGAAAATGTTGGCGCTGGCATTTTTTTTCAGTGTCGTGTTTATGACCCTTTTCAGCAGTCTTACCCCGCAACAAGTCAGCTTGCGAATCGATGAAGTCTCCAAGAATGATATCGTATCCGAAATCAATGCTGTGGTGATCGACGAAAAACAAACTGCAGAGCTGCGGCAGCAGGCGGCATCCCGCGTACAAAAGGTTTATCAGGAGGACAATTATGCACTGGTTAATTCGCGCGATGAAGTTACTGCCATATATGCCAGCCTCAAGGAAGTACAGCAAAGCGGCAAAGCCACCCGCAAGGACGACTTGCAGAAAATCCTCGAAGCGGCTGAAAACCCCAATCATCCGCTCAATCGGGATGACAAGCAGCTAACGCAGTATTTGCTTAATGCGACCTTGGATGATCTGGAACAAATGGAGAAGACTACGTTCAGTGTAATTGAACGGGCCATGGGAAAGCCCATCACTGACGAAGCTCTGGAAGATGCCTACAAGGAGATCGCCCTGCAGATCAACCAGTTGGGTTTTGCGGCTGAAGCCCAAGATATTATGGGGTTAATCGCGATTAAAACCGTGCGCCCCAACATGCTTTATGATCAGGAAGCGACAGAGAGGGCGATGAATGAAGCCCGCACTCAGGTAAAACCGGTGCAGAAGAACATCAAAGCGGGGGAGATCATTGTTCGTGAGGGCGAGAGAGTTACGGCCGAGCAAATCTCTGTGTTGGAGCAACTGGGGATTCAGAGAAGCAAAAACTATTCCCTCACCCTCGTCGGCACGATCCTGTTCATTCTGGTGTTCTTTTTCGTCTGGTTGGAGTACATCAAACTGAATCATCGCAAGATTTATCATAATGAAAAGCTGATGCTGTTGTTGGGCTTGATTTTTGTCCTAATCATCCTGTTGTCTCGCCTGGTGACCATTGTAGAGATACCCAACCGGCCCAATATTAATGCCATGACCGGTTATCTGGCCCCGGTTGCGGCAGGGTCCATGCTCATTGCCATCCTGATCGACAATAAACTGGCCTATTTTATGACGGTTGTCATGGCAATCTTTATCGGTATGATGTTTGGCGGCAATCAATTGGCCTATACGATTGTCGCCGCAGTTGGCGGAACCATTGGAGTGTACCGGGTATCCAACCTCAGCCAGACATCAGATCTGGCCCGAGCCGGGCTTTATCTGGCAGCTGCCAACATCATTACGATTATCACCATGTCTTTGCTGGCTGGCAAGTTTGGTCTGAATATGGCTGTGCTGGCAGTCATTATTGGTACGACCAGCGGTTTGTTGTCAGCGATTTTGATGATCGGCGTCCTGCCTTATCTGGAATCGGCCTTTTCCATTACCAGTATGATCAGATTGCTGGAATTATCCAATCCCAATCAATATCTGCTCAAGCGTTTGCTGCTGGAAGCGCCGGGTACCTATCATCACAGTCTGATGGTCGGAAACCTGGCGGAAGCGGCTGCTGAAGCCGTAGGGGCCAATGCGCTGTTGGTCAGGGTTGGGTCTTATTATCATGATATCGGCAAGATCAGGAGGCCGGAATATTTTGTAGAAAACCAACAGGGCAACATCAACCCGCACGCCAAAATCGCGCCGGCGTTGAGTGCCCTGATCATCACCTCCCATGTCAAAGAAGGATTGGAGATGGGACGGGAACAGCATTTGCCCCAATCAATCATGGACTTTATCGCCGGACATCACGGTACCAGCCTGACCAAGTACTTTTATGGACGAGCCCTGGAAGAGGATGGCGGGGATAACATCAATGAAGATAACTATCGTTATATCGGACCCAAACCGCAGAGCAAAGAAGTTGCCCTGGTTATGCTGGCTGATGCTGCAGAAGCAGCTGTTCGCTCCATTTCAGAGCCTACCAGTGAGAAGATTCGCGACATGGTGCGCAAGATTATTCGGGACAAGCTGAATGATGGACAGCTGGAAGAATGTGATCTTACTTTTCGGGATTTGGACATCATCGCAGCGACGTTTGTCCGGGTCCTGGAGGGGATATATCATAGAAGAGTCGAGTATCCTGAAATTATCGCCGAGGAATTGACAAGGAGGAGGGTTTAACCATGGACACGATGATTATCAACCAGCAGGACAAGGTCAATTATAATCGGGATGTGCAGCAAGTCATCCTGAAAGTCGTCAAAACCATCGCCAAATTAGGCAGTATACCCAAAAATACAGAGCTTAGCATCCTTCTGGTAGATAATAGTTATATAAAAGACCTGAATTATGTTTATCGTCATGTCAATTCCGCCACCGATGTTTTGTCCTTCGCTATGAATGAATTAAGCGAGGGCGAACCAGCCTTTACTTTTACCAATGAAGTCAATGTACTGGGCGATATCGTAATATCTTTGGAAAAGGCACAGGAACAGAGCAAGGAGTACGGGCACAGCTTCGAACGGGAATTGGGATTCCTGGTAGCCCATGGGCTTTTGCACCTGCTGGGCTACGATCATGAAAATGAAACCGAGGCCAAGGTCATGCAGGAGTTGGAGAAAAAGATATTGCAAGCAGCCAAGCTGGAGAGGTAGAATCAATAGATGGGCAAAGGCACTTTACGGGACAGCTTTGGCTATGCCCTCCGCGGGATCCTGGCAGCAGTTGCCAGCGGGCGCAATATGAAGATCCATCTTCTGGCCACGATCATGGCCGTAATCACCGGCTGGTTGTTGGGAATAAATCGTCTGGAATGGGCTATGATAACCATAAGTATTTTTATGGTACTGGCTGCCGAAACGCTCAATACAGCCATTGAGAAGGCCGTTGATCTGGTGACCCGGGAGTACCATCCCTTGGCCAAACAGGCCAAGAATTTGGCAGCCGGCGCCGTTCTGCTGACCGCGATCAGTGCCGTCATTATTGGTTTGCTGATTTTTGGACCGTATTTATGGTAACACAACGAGGAGAAGACGATGGAAGCAGCAAAGTTAGTCAGTGAAGCCCGCCGGGCTCAGCAAAACGCCTATGCTCCATATTCCCGTTTCCAGGTAGGTGCTGCCTTGTTGACGGCGGACGGGCAGGTTTACCTCGGGGCCAATATCGAGAATTCATCCTATGGTTTGACCGTATGTGCAGAGCGTAATGCGGTTTTTAAAGCGGTTTACGAAGGAAAACGAAATTTTACGGCGATCGCCGTGTGCGCCAGCGGCAGCGGCTACGTGTATCCCTGCGGTGCCTGCTTGCAGGTTTTGGCTGAGTTCTCGCCGCAAATCAGGGTTATTGTCAGCAACGAAAACAGCGAATATCGTGAATATGAACTAAAAGACCTGCTTCCCCAAATCTTTTTATTATCCTAAAATAGGGGAATCTGTGCAATAAAGGAGTAAATAACTGTGAAATCAGGTTTTGTAAGCATCGTAGGCAGACCCAATGTGGGCAAGTCAACGTTACTGAATACCATCATCGGCGAAAAAATTGCAATTGTTTCCGATAAACCACAGACGACCCGGACCAGAATCCAGGGAGTTCATACCTGTGATGAAGGTCAAATTATTTTCGTGGATACGCCTGGAATTCATAAACCCAAGCATTTGCTGGGAGAGTACATGGTCAAGGTATCTACCCGCAGCCTGGACGAAGTAGATTTGATCTATTATATGACTGATGTTACCCGGCCCTATGGCGGCGGCGAACAGTACATTATCGAGCAATTGAAATCAACTCGAGTGCCGATATTCCTGCTGGTCAATAAAATAGATCTGGTGGAGGAAGAAA
>DAOTHZ010000090.1:0-7572 GCA_035447945.1 Syntrophomonas sp. | reverse complement strand
TTCAGATTGACGCCTCCATACTCTGTAATCACGTAAGAAGTAATGGAGCGGGGGACAGTTACAATCGTGCCCGGGCTTAAGCCGGGAGTGATCCTGGAAGCCAGGCTTCCATCCGACTTTTTGACTGTCGAGCTCAGGGCAATAATCGGCTTGCCGCCTTTGGAATGAAAAGCGCCAATAATGTAGTCCAATTGTCCGCCGGTACCGGAAATCTGTCGCCCGGATGAAGCTTCGGAGGCGACCTGTCCATAAATGTCGACTTCCAGACAATTGTTGATGGCCATCACATTGTCATTCTGGGCGATCACGTGCGGATCATTGCAGTAATGCACCGGATAACTGGCACATACCGGGTTGTGATCGAGGAATTCGTAGAGCTTGTTGGTTCCCATGGCAAAGGTATAGACCATTTTGCCTTTATCCAGGGTTTTTCTTGCCCCGGTGATCTTGCCGGCATTGTACATATCCACGAAGGAATCACACAGCATCTCGGTATGGACGCCCAGATCCTTCAAATCGGATCCAGCGATCAGGGCCCCCACGGTGTTGGGCATGGAACCAATCCCAAGCTGTACACAGGCACCGTCACACATCAATTCCATCACATGAGCAGCAATCCGGCGGTCCGTATCGGTTACCGGCAACTCAGGCAGATTGGCCAGCTTCGGGTTGGTTTGGCTTTCTACGATATGGTCCACTTGGGAAATGTGAATCGATTCGCCCATCCCACCCAGGCACACCGGGGTGGAGGAATTGACTTCGACCACCAGTTTCTTGGCTTTCTTGGTCGAGTAGGAAGCCATTGAGTTGGCAGTGCTGAAGTTAAAGAAGCCGTTTTTGTCCATCGAGGTGACCGGCTGGAAACTTACATCCACGTCCAAAAAATCATTATAAATGTCACCGACTTCATGATAGGTAAAGGGAATGTAATAACAGAGATTCATGTCCATGAGTTTGCGGGAAGTACCGGAAAAATGCCAGTCATTCATGATAAAGTGTTCTTTTTCCGGATCCACTTTACAGACTTCCGGCAGCCAGCTCATAGTGGTCACGCGAATTTTTACATCTTTTAATTCGTCTTTGCGTTTGGCCAGGGCGGCATCACAATCTTTGGGCTGCATGATGAATTCGCCATATTGCAGCCAGTCGCCTGACTTGACCAGTTGGGCCGCTTGTTCTGCGGTGATGAGCTTGCTTTTATATTCAGCTGAATAATCCATTCTTTATCACTTCCTTGTTTTCAATGATTGATTTCCCTGGCTGACCTGGTTACAGCGATTGCTTTGGTGCTATGATTATTGAGCCTTGAAGGCGGGTTTGCGTTTTTCTACAAACGCCCGCATGCCTTCCTTTTGATCTTCTGTAGCGAAGCACATCCCGAATAAATCGGCTTCAATCTGCATGGCTGTATCCAAATCAACCTGTATGCCCCTGTTGATGGCGGTCTTGGAATTGGCAACCGCCAATGGTGCCTGCTGGGCAATTTTGGCTGCCAGCTTTTTGGCTTCGGCCATTAACTCGGCGGCCTGATACACATGATTGACCAGACCCACCCGATATGCATCATAGGCTTTCAGGTTGGAGGAACTGAAGATCAATTCCTTGGCCAGACCTTCCCCAATCAGGCGGGGCAGACGCTGTGTTCCACCATAACCGGGGGTGACGCCCAGGGCTACTTCCGGTTGTCCAAACACGGCATTCTCCGATGCCAGCCTGATGTCACAGGACAAAGCCAGTTCACAGCCGCCGCCCAATGCAAACCCGTTTACTGCAGCGATGACGGGCTTTTCCATCAGTTCAATGGAGCGGAATACCTGTTGGCCCAACTGGCCAAAGGCACGGCCTTCGCGGACGTTAAAATCTTTCATATAGGCGATGTCTGCTCCGGCAACAAAAGCTTTTTCACCGCTGCCGGTAATGATCAGAACTTTTATGGCCGGATCGTTGCTAACCTCGGCAACGGCTGCCTGAATATCCAGCAGGGTGTCCTTGTTCAGGGCGTTAAGTGCCTTGGGACGATTGACGGTCAAAATCGCCAGGTCATTTTCTTTTTCGAGAATTACATTTTCATAAGCCATATTCTTGTCCCCCTGTCCGGTAGGTTTGGGTGTGCGAACCTTTGCATCTTAGTACTGGAAGAATCCCCGTCCGGTTTTCCGTCCCAGCCAGCCGGCCCGTACATGCTGTTTCAGCAAGGTGGAAGGACGATATTTGGGGTCGCCGGTCTCATTGTACAGAGTGTTTAACACAGCCAGAGAGATGTCTGCCCCGACCAGATCGCAGAGAGCAAAAGGACCCATCGGCCAGTTGGCGCCAAGCTTCATGGCAGTATCAATATCTTCGGCGGTGGCCAGTTTTTCGAATAAGATTCCGCAAGCTTCATTCATTCCGGGAACCAGAATACGATTGACGACAAAGCCAGGACCTTCCAAAACCTTGATGGGGGTTTTGCCAATTGCTTTGGACAATTCCATGACGACTTCAATGGTTTCTTCGGAAGTCTGCAGAGCCGGGATGACTTCGATCAGTTTCATGACATTGGCCGGATTAAAGAAATGCATACCGGCGATTTTGTCAGCTCTCTTGGTGATGGCTGCAATTTCTGTAATCGACAGAGATGATGTATTGGTGGCGATGATGACATCGGGTTTGAGCAGCGCATCCAGACGGGTATAGACATCTTTTTTGACATCCATGTTTTCGAATACGCATTCAATGACAAAGTCAGATGCGGCCAGATCATCAAAATTACCGGTCGGTTTGATTTTGCTGACAACCGCGTCTTTGGTTCCGGCGGGAGCCTTGCCTTTTTCTTCCAACTTGGCCAAACCTTTGCCGATGATGGCCACTGCCTTGTCGCAAAACTCTTGTTTAATATCATAGAGAATGACTTCATAGCCCGACTGTGCCAGTGCCCATGCAATCCCCTGTCCCATTGTTCCTGCGCCTAATAATCCTACTTTTTGAATTGCCATTGTGTTTGCCTCCTTCTTATTTATCATTGCTGGTAATCGTAATGTTTGTTACTTTTCTTGCCGCAAATTATGCTTGTCCAGGCAGCCCCCCCTTACCATTGTTTTCGCTCTTTGATTCTGTCGAATATATAGAGCAAGTATTGTGCCAAAAATAACAAGAATGAAAAAAACAATGAAAAAGGTTGCTGTATAGGGATTTGAGGTTTGTGCTAAAATCCGACAGAAAATCGGCCTACTATTACAAAATGGGAAAGTAACCCGGAAAAAGACAATCGTTGACGGGAAGGGCAAAGGAAAAAAGCTTGTGAAATGGAGCACAGAGGGCATTTTATCAAAATGGGAGAGGACTATCACAAAAGTGCAAAACCGGAGGGTTGGCGTGAGACAGTTTTGTGACAGTCGTAAAGAAGGAGCATTTTGATACTGCGATCAGTTCTCCATGCTCCGGCCGGCGGGTATTAATATCTGAAGAGGCTTAACTGATGTTGTATTTGCTGAGCTTTCTGTACAGGGCTGAAGTGTGCATGCCCAAGAGTTTGGCTGCTTGGGATTTGTTGTCATTGGTTTTTTCCAGGGCTTTGACGATCATTTCTTTTTCAATATCATCCATTCTCTCCGCCAGAGATTTGGATTCATCAATATCAATCGAATGATTAACCGCCTGGTTGCTGTTCAAGGAGGGGAAATCAGACGGCTGAATGCTGTCGTGAAAATTCATATGGGCAAGATTAATGGCCCTTTCCAGAAGGTTTTCCAACTCGCGAATATTGCCCGGCCAAGGGTAACTGCGCAGCAAATCCATGGCTGCGGCGGAAATGCCTTCTACAGAAGTCCCCAGTTTTTTATTGAGTCTGATCATCAGATTGGAAACCAGTACGGGTAGATCGTCCATGCGTTTGCGCAAAGGAGGAAGCTTTAATTGAACGACATTTAAACGATAATATAGATCATCGCGAAATTCGTGTTTGGCGACCATCTCTTCCAGATCACGATTGGTGGCAGCGATGACACGGGCGTTGATTTGGATGGGAGTGGTTCCTCCAACCCGTTCCACAACTCTCTCCTGGAGCACGGACAGCAGTTTAGTCTGCATATTCATGGGCATATCGCCAATTTCATCCAGAAAAATGGTACCCCCGTTGGCCAATTCAAATTTGCCGGGTTTGCCGCCTTTTTTGGCCCCGGTAAAGGCTCCTTCGGCATAGCCGAAGAGTTCAGATTCCAGCAGGTTTTCCGGCAGAGCGGCACAGTTGATGCGAATAAACGGTCCCGCACTGCGAGGGCTGGCGTTGTGAATAGCTTGGGCAAACAGTTCCTTGCCAGTGCCGCTTTCGCCGGTAATCAGCAAGGTGGAAGAGGTCTGGGAGAATTGCTGGGCCATGGTCACGATATTCAAAAAGTCAATATTGCGGCCGATCAAGTTGCTGAAATGCCATCTGGCATTATAAATCGAGCAAACCGCATCCTTGTAGATGTTCAGTTCCTGCTGGGTGTCCTGCAAACGCTGAATCAGATATTTCACTTCCGACATGTCCATAATGACGGTATGGGCAATGGCGCCAATGATTTCTCCGTCTTTCTTGATCGGCATACGATCGACGATGACCTCCCGTGCAGGAGCAATCGACCAGATGTCCGTCTTGTCCGTCCTGCCGGTAGCCAGTATTTCGGGGAGTTTGGAGTTGGGGATCACGTCCAGGATATATCTGCCGATTACACTCAGACTGTTGAGATGAAGAGCTTCCATCAGAGTCCGGTTCATTGACGTGATGATTCCTTGATTGTCGACGGTTACATAACCGGCATGCGGGTTCTCAATCAGCCCTTCAAAGAGCAGATCGTCTGTTTCCTGTAATTTTTCCATTAAGAACTGGTGAACCGAAGTATCCAGGACCAGGGTATGGCCAATCGCCCCCACGATTTTACCGTTATGTTTGATTGGCAAACGGTTGACCAGCATGTTTTGACCATTGACAGACCATACGTCGACTGTATCGATTTTCCCGGTTTTTACGATTTCCGGGAGTCTTGAATGGGGGGTGATCTTCATAATGGGCTGACCGATGACTTCTTTGCGCTTTTTACCGATGATATTCAGATAGGTTTGGTTGATATGGGTAATAATACCGTTGATATCGATAATAATATAGCCCGAGGAGGGACTGTCGATCAATTCATTGATGACAATGTCAAGCTCCGGTGCAGCTCCCGGCGCATTGAACCGGTTGACCAAATCCTGGGCTGCCAATATATCCATAAACAAACTGCTGCAAACGGCACCGACGATCTCCCCGTCTTTCACGATCGGAACCCGGGTAACCACGGTTTTGTGGCCATTTACCCAGAGAACATCGCCGGGGTCTATGCGCCCAGTCTTCAAGACTTCGGGGAGTTTTCCGTCCGGGATTACGTCAAGAATGTGTTTGCCCAGGACTTGTTCTTCGGTTGTATCCAGCAAACGCAACAAGGTCTGGCTGATACTGATGAGCTTGCCTTCAGCATTTACGACCACAAAAAACATGTGGGGATTTTCGATCATGGCATCCATTACATGGGATAGTTCAAAATAAACTGTGTTTGGCAATGGAATTTACCTCCCGAATGACACCGTCAAATTTCTACAATATTATAATATATGTTTAAATACTGAAACATTTCTAGGTAATTGTCAACATTGATAGATAAATAATTCACAAGCTCTGCAGATTTGGCTTGCCCGGTTTTTCACTAGCGAACAACTGTTTATGATATCATACAATCCAGGGATTTTGTTTACCTGGTACAATATGTTAGTATAGATTTGTAAAAGACCGTACTATTTTTTGCTTGAGGTATACCATGCATATAAAGGGCAGGGCCAAGCTTGACAGGCGAACCAAAAATCTGGTGACCAGACTGCGCAAAGGCGATATTGCCATCATTAGTCACGATGACATTGATGAAGTCGCGGCCAACAATCTGATTGATATCAAGCCCCAGGCGATTATCAATACCCAGCCTTCCATTACGGGACGTTATCCGGCTCGCGGAGCGCTGAAAATTTTGAAAGCCGGTATCCCTATCCTGGATGAAGTGCCCGATCAGATTTTTGATAATATAAAGGAAGGCAATTGGCTGCAAATTGAGGACAACAAAATCATCTCGGGCAGATTGCTGCTGGCAGAAGGCCGAGTACTAACCTTGGAGGACGTGCAGGAAAAGCTGGAGCAGGCCAATCTCAACTTTGGTCACCAATTGGATGATTTTGTTGACAATACCCTGGAGTATGCCAAAAAGGAAAAGGATGTCCTGCTGGGCAATCTGCAGGTTCCGGAGCTGGACAGCGTGCTGCTGGGACGGCATGTCTTGATCGTAGTCCGCGGCAGCAGCTATAAAGAGGATTTGCGGGCGATCAGTACCTATATTCAGGAACAAAAACCAGTGCTCATCGGCGTTGACGGCGGAGCGGATGCCTTGCTGGAATTTCGTTTGCAGCCGGATATTATTGTGGGCGATATGGACAGTGTTTCCGACCAGGCGCTGCAGTGCGGGGCGGAAATTGTTGTTCATGCTTATGCCAACGGCAAGGCGCCGGGTTTGGAGAGGGTACAGGCAATGGGGATCGAGCCGGTGATTTTTCCGGTAACGGGAACCAGTGAAGATGCAGCCATGCTGTTGGCCTGGGAACACGGAGCCAAATTGATCGTCGCGGTGGGCACGCATTCCAATATGGTTGATTTTCTGGAGAAGGGCCGCAAAGGCATGGCCAGCACTTTTTTGGTGAGAATGAAAGTAGGTTCAATTCTGGTGGATGCCCGGGGCGTTAGCCAGTTGTATCAGCAGAGTATACACCGGCGTTATTTTGCCGAATTGTTCCTGGCCGCGCTGGTTCCAATTGCGATTCTATTGTGGGTTTCTCCAGCAACCAAGCCTTTTTTTAACTTGTTGTGGCTGCAGATTAAACTGCTGTTTAACTAAATGAGTTACGGTTCATTGGATAACAGATTAAAGATAACGGTGGGATGGAAATGATTGATTTAAAGTATCACATTGTTTCGATTGTGGCGATTTTCATTGCCCTGGGAATGGGCATTTTGATCGGCAGTACGATCGTTGGCAATGATGTCATGGTGGCGCAGCAGCAGAAGATCATCAGCAGTCTGGAGCGGCAGTTTGCTGACTTGCGGGAGCATGAGAGCAAACTGATGGCAGAAGATGTAAAAAAGAGCAAAATGATTACCCAATACGAAAATTTTGCCCAGAGTATGCTGGTGCCGGTGGTGACCGGTCAATTAAAGGGACGGAATGTAGCGGTGATCGTTTCCGGAAATCAGGCCATGCCCAGCGGAATTATCAATACCCTCGGTCTTGCCGGAGCCAACCTTAACAGCCAGGCGATGGTATTGGAAAATATCAATATGAAGGACAGCATCTTGCGTTCCCGTTTGATCGATTATTTTGCTTTGGAATACAACACCACTTCGGATGTACTTAGACAACAAGTCGCGCAATCACTGGCTTTGCAGGTGAACAATCGGGCAGATCCGGCCCTGAATGTTTTTTTGGAAGAAAACAAATTGGTAAAAATGACGTATAGCAACGATCAGCCCATCGATAC
>DAOTHZ010000089.1:0-7584 GCA_035447945.1 Syntrophomonas sp. | reverse complement strand
GGCGAAATTTCACGGTTGATTTTTGCCCTGAAAACATCCCTGGCGGAAAAATATCAGTTTCCCACCCTGGTATTTGATGAAATCGACGCCGGACTGGGAGGCACAGCCTTGACTGCCGTAGCCCAAAAAGCCTCCCGGTTGGCGGCCAGGCATCAATTGATTTTGGTTACGCATTCGCCGCAATTGGCCAGTTATGCGGATCAGCATTTACATATCGACAAGTATGTTGAAAACGGGCGTACCTTTACCCGGGTTGCCCAGCTGGACGAGCCGGAGCGGATCAGGGAACTGGCACGCATGCTGGATGGCGATGATTATACAGAACTAACGCTGGAGCATGCCCGCGAACTGATGAACCATCGTAGCAAATAAAAACATCGGAACCGAATTGTATCCTGGTCGGTGACTGTCGGTGAGCCTTTTCCCCGGCAGTTTTTCTATGCCGAAATGAGGCCTGCTTCGTATATTTCTCCTCCCGGACGGAAAGAATAAAGTTCATCAATCTGCGGAGGAAATGATATGTATTCATATCGAAAGCTGGCCGGGATTGTCCTGGCAGTATTGTTGCTCTGCTTGTGCTGCAGTCCCCAGGCCAGGACCCTGTTCAGTCTGCCGGAAAAACAAAAAATCGTGGTGGGACAGGCCAATGCCATTCGTTTGAGTCTGCCCAAAACCCTTCAGAATCAAATCGATTTCACCGTTCTTGAGCATACCCGGCGGGTTTTTCTGCTGCAATCCTATCCCGCGGTTACGGTTCAAAAAAAAGGATCTGTTTATGAAATCAAGGCCCTGCAACCGGGCAGAGCCGAGCTGAGCATGAAATTGCTGGGCTATATTCCCTTGAAATCGATCGCCGTTGAAGCCCTGCCCAATAAAAGAGTGGTGGTGGGCGGTCATTCCATCGGGGTCATGCTGCAATCCCGGGGCATCATGGTGGTGGGCTTCGCTCCCATCTCCCAGACGGACGGCAGCAAAGTCTATCCCGGCAAGCAGCAGGGGATTGAAATCGGTGACTTGATTTATCAGGTGGACGATCGTCCTATTACCAATGAGGAAGATTTGGCCAAGGTGATCGACAGCAAAAAAAACCAGTCCTTGGAGGTTAAGCTGCAGCGGCGGGGAAAAACTGTCTCCGTTCCGGTGCGGGCAGAATTTTGTTCTGAGACCAATCGCTACCGGATTGGCCTTTATGTCAGAGACGGCGTGGTCGGCGTCGGCACCTTGACGTTTATTGATCCCGGGAACGGACAGTTTGCAGCTTTGGGTCACGTCATCATGGATGCTGACACCAAACAAGGCATTGAGGTGTTAAGCGGCAAGCTTTTAACTGCTTCCATTCAGATGATCAGAGCCGGGAAACCTGGTCATCCCGGAGAAAAAATCGGTGTTTTTGATGAAGCCGGGGCGTTTACCGGTAAAATATTGAAAAATACCGATGCAGGAATCTATGGTATAATCAATAATAGCAAGAATTTTCAGCCGACCACTCCCCAATTGGAAGTTGCCTATGCGCATCAGGTTCAGGTCGGGGCGGCCCAAATGTGGACGGTCGTGAACGGCAATACCATTGAAAAATGGGATATTCAAATCGAAAAAGTATTTCCCCAGCGGGAAAACGGCAAAGGCATGATCATCAAGGTGACCGATCCCCGGCTTCTAAGCATTTCCGGCGGCATCGTTCAGGGCATGTCAGGCAGTCCGATTATCCAGGACAATCGAATTGTCGGTGCCGTTACCCATGTATTTTTAAATGATCCCACTTCGGGTTACGGGATTTTTATGGACAGCATGTTGTCAGAAATGCCCGCAATGGTTAGTTCCCAAAAAACATTTCGACAATTTGCAGGCCGGGTGGAAGCAGTTGAATCAAGTTCACACGGTGATAGCTTAAAACCACTTTGAAGAGCTTCTCTGGTATTTATGTTTAATGATGTATTTTTATAGCAAGCCGTGGAATTAATTCGGCTAATTTAGTGTAATGCAAAAAGAGGATTCACTGAGCTAATCGTCGAAAAAGGCTATTAAGTTAAATATACTTGAGCTATTTTGTAAAGAGGGGGGATTTACAAAAATGTTTGCTGAAGGTAATCAGATTAAAGTTCTTGTGGCTGATGATAATCGTGAATTTTGTGGCATACTGCGCGACTATTTTAGCAACGATCCAGATTTCGAATTGATTGATGTATGTGCGAACGGAATGGAAGTATTGGATGTCATCGCCAAAAAAGAGGTTGAGGTGCTGATCCTCGATCTCATTATGCCCTATGTAGACGGGATTGGGGTGTTGGAAAAGCTCAACGAAATGAATCTTAATCCGAGACCAAAGGTGGTTATCCTGACCGCATTCGGCCAGGAAAACATAACCCAGAAGGCAGTGCAATTGGGAGCTGATTATTATATATTGAAACCTTTTAATCTGCAGGTTTTAGGGGAAAGGATTAAACAGGTTGCCAGAGATGTGAAAATGAAGACGCCCAAAGGCAGTTCCATGACCATCTCCATGCCCAGTTCAGTGCCCAAGGATCTGGAAGTTGAAGTAACCAAAATCATCCATGAAATTGGGGTGCCGGCTCATGTAAAAGGCTATCAGTATTTACGCGATGCCATCATGCTGGTAGTTGACGAAATCAATTATCTGGGGGCGGTGACCAAGGAATTGTATCCCACCATTGCCCAGAAATACGACACCACTCCCAGCCGGGTGGAAAGAGCAATAAGACACGCGATTGAATTGGCCTGGGACCGCGGTGACTATGATAAAATCAACAAGTTCTTTGGCTATACCATCAGCGGCGAAAAAGGCAAACCCACCAACTCAGAGTTCATCGCCATTATAGCCGACAAATTGAGGTTGGAAAACAAAGTCAGCTAATCGATCAGGACGATCCGGATTTTAAGGGAGGCAAATGCCTCCCTTTTTTTATTTTCGAGTGATTTTCGGGGACAGTCCCCCAAAACACTTTGGTATGATAATAACATGATATGTAATATTATATTACGTATCATATATAATTTGATATTTTTATTACGTAAATATATAATTATGATAGAGAGATGGAAAATATGCTCGTGAATGTAAATTTGTTCAGGCTGATGTGGCTTGCAACAAAGTGCAATAGAGAGAGGGATTAAAGAAGAAAGGGGAAAGGAAAGGATGAAAGCAGTTTTGGGTGAGGGAATCGAAATTCTTGACCGTTTCAAGACAGAGGTACCCACAATTCCGCAGATGTTTTATCATACGGTACAGCATCACGGCAGCAAACCCGCCAATACTTATAAAGCATGCCAGGAGTGGAAAACCGTCAGCTATGCAGAATGGTATGGAATTGCAGAGGAAATTGCCGTTGCCCTGATTCGGCGCGGGGTCCGCAAAGGGGATGACATTGCGGTCATGTCCCAGGTTTCGGCGCAGCGCGGCTGGATCAATATGGGTATATTGATGTGCGGGGCGGTGGTCAATACGATTACACCGCTGGTGGATGACGACGAACTGAAATTTATTATCAACCGCTCAGATATTAAATATTTGTTCGTCGAAAACCTGGCGATGCTCAACAGAGCAATATCTTTGCGCAGCCAGATGCCTACCTTGAAAGGCATCATATGCCTTGATGAGAAGTATTCAGGAGGGCGCAATCATCTCTGGGGTCTGCAGGATTTTCGCTTGATGGGCAGGAACAGATCACTGCGGCCGGTGGATCTGAGGCAATACTGGCAGCGTCTGACAGCGGATGACTCGGCCGTGCTGGACTACCGCAAGAGCGCCACCGGTCAGTTGAAGTGTACGCCAATGAAACACGGCGACTGGATCAGAATGGAGCGCAGCCGGGATCGAGTACTTCTGTCTGCGAATCTGCAGGGCCGGTACAATAATGTTTTGGCTTGTGTTTTGCCGCGTTCAACCAGTCAGGAATGGGTGAGCGGTTTTTGTTCCAGGGTAGCCGTTGGGGCGTTGATTAAATATGGAGCCGGACCGTCAAAAATCAATCGTTTACAGGAATTGAAAGAGATTCGTCCAGCCATCGCCGGGTAAGGTCATGGGCTAAAATAAAAACAGAGACCAGACCACAGCTTGACAACGTATCCCGCTGCGAGGCGGACGAATAGAGCAAGTAAAAGCCCATGAGCAGCCTTGTTTATTCGTTTTGCCAGAGGGACCTCGGAGAGGTCCTTTTTTTTTTGTAAAAAAAGTGCCCGGGCAGGGTCAGCCCGGGCGAGGGAGGGAAGAAAATAAGGAATTAGTGATTAGCGAATGGATTGCAAATTATATTTGGCTGTTTGGAATTATACATTAGGATTGTAGCCGTTCTGGCTCAGATATTTGCCGATAACCATTCTCTGTACCTGGACGGTTCCTTCAAAGATCTGCATGATCTTGGCATCACGCATGTATTTTTCGACCGGATATTCTTTGGTGTATCCATATCCGCCAAAGACCTGAACAGCGTCAACGGTAACTTTCATGGCTGAATCGGCAGCATACATTTTGGCCATGTTGGAAGGCATCTTGAACGGCAGATCATTGTCTTGCAGCCAGGCCGCCTTTTGATAAAGCAGGCGGGAAGTTTCAACGGCAGTGGCCATATCCGCCAGCATGAAGGAAATCGCCTGGAAAGTGGAAATTGGTTTGCCGAACTGTTGTCTTTCATTGGCATAGGCCAAGGCTGCTTTCAGGGCGGCGGTGCTGATGCCGGTTGCCAGGGCAGCGATGGCGGTACGGGAAAGGTCCAGGGTCTCCATCAGAATGGGAGTGCCTTTGCCTTCGCCGCCCAGCATCATCCAGCCGGGGACTCTGACATCTTCGAAAATAACCTGGGTGGTGCTGGTGCTCCTGATGCCCAGTTTGTCTTCTTTAGGTCCGATGGAAACGCCGGGGAAGTCTCTGTCGACCATTAAAGCACACAGTCCTTTGTTGCCCATCTTTTTATCCAGGGTGGCGAAGACAGAGAAGTTCTTGGCAAATCCGCCATTGGTGATGAATTGTTTGGTTCCGTTGAGGATATAGTCATTGCCGTCTTTAACGCATTTGCAGGACATGCCCAGGGCATCTGAACCGGCGCCCGGTTCAGTCAGGCAGAATCCGCAGACTGCGCCTTCCAGCATACGGCCATACCACCATTTTTTCTGCTCGTCATTGGCACCTACCCAGATGGGATCGGAAGCCAACAGCGAGGAGGCGACGACCATCGTTCCCAGACCGGCATCGCCCTGGCCGATTTCATCGATGACCAGGTATTTGGATAACCAGTCCAGTCCGTCTCCGCCGTATTCTGCCGGAATACCGATGGTCATCAGGCCCAGGTCCTGCATCTTGGCTACCGTATCAAAGGGTACTGAGTCAGCTTTATCCCATTCGATGGCATAAGGTGCTATTTCATTGGCAGCAAAATCGGCTGCCATTTGTCTGATCATTTCTTGTTCTTCGGTTAAACGAAAATCCATTATAAAAACCTCCTTAATTTATCGTATAATAAAAGTGATTATTTCGGGATTCGGAGTACCGGGATCAGTGTGTTTGAGGCAATGGCCCGCCAACCATGCGTCAATGCTGAACCCCGGCAGCTCCGTATTTTAAGGGAAAGGGTCTACAAACGATTGCATTGGGTCATCTATTCTAGATATCTCTCGTCCAGAGAGAGGCCATGGCCGGTCCGGTTCCTACGCACAGGGAGGCGCCGCCTTTGGTCAGGCCCAGTCTTTCCATTTCATAATAGAGGGATACAATGATCCGCAGCCCGGTGCTGCCAATGGGATGACCCAGAGCGATGCCGGAACCGTTGTGGTTGACTTTGTTCAGGTCCAGCGTCATGTTGTATTTTTCTTTCAGACGAATGCCGCAGCCCAGGAACTGAGGGGCAAAAGCTTCGTTAATCTCCCAGTAATCAACGTCTTCGAACTTCCAGCCGGCCTGTTTCAAACACTTGGGAATGGCTTCGGCCGGTCCTATGCCCATAATCTGGGGATCGACGCCCATGGCGCAAATATTGACCAACTTCATCAGGGGTTTGATGCCGAGTTCTTCGGCTTTTTTCTTGGACATAATGACAACAGCAGAAGCTCCATCATTGATACCGGAAGCATTGGCTGCGGTGACCACACCACCATCTTTTTTGAAGGCTGGTTTCAGTTTACCAACGCTTTCCATGCTGGCACCGCGAATGGGATGTTCATCAGTATCGATAACCGTAACCCCTTTTTTGGTAGTTACTTCCACCGGAACAATTTCTCTTTTGAACACACCACTGTCAATCGCATTGATCGCCCGGGTATGACTCATAACAGCCAATTCGTCACACTGTTCGCGGGTGATATTATACATCGCTGCTACATTTTCAGCAGTCATGGCCATGTGGCCGGGAACCAGAGAGTCCACCAGGGCATCATGGGTTAGGGCATCAATCATTTTGACATCACCCATGCGCGCGCCGGTTCTGGCACTGGGTACCATGTAAGGCGCCTGGGTCATGTTTTCCACGCCGACGACCAAGGCACTCTCGGTTGCTCCCACCATAATGTTGCGGCAGGCGATTTCCAGGGCTCGCATGGCCGAGGTGCAATTCTGGTTTACCACACAGGCATTGCTTTCGTGTGACAGACCGCATTCCAGTCCGACAATACGGGCCGGAAGAGACTTTTGCATGTGCTGATAGACCTGTCCCATCACAATTTCATCAATGGTGTCAGCGGGGACACCGGCCCGTTTGATGGCTTCTTTGCCGACGGTTACGGCCAGTTCTTTGGCAGGAACATCTTTATAGACCCCCAGGAATTTGCCGATCGCGGTTCTGCATGCACTTACGATTACGACTTCGTTCATTTTACAGTTCCCCTTTCATTTTATAATGCTGCACTTTTCACTTTTACACTTAGGCGATTTGATTGCTTCTTAGCCAAATCTTGGCATGTTCAGCGGCCTTGACGAGTTCATCACGGAATTCAGGATGAGCAATACTGATCAATGCTTCTGCTCTCTCCCAGGTGCTTTTGCCTTTCAGATTGACGCCTCCATACTCTGTAATCACGTAAGAAGTAATGGAGCGGGGTACGGTTACAATCGTGCCTGGGCTTAAACCGGGGGTGATCCTGGAAGCCAGGCTCCCATCCGATTTTTTCACCGTTGAGTTCAGGGCAATAATTGGCTTGCCGCCTTTGGAATGGAAAGCACCGATAATGTAGTCCAACTGTCCGCCGGTGCCGGAAATCTGGCGCCCGGCCGAAGCTTCGGAGGCGACCTGTCCATAAATGTCAACCTCCAGACAATTATTGATGGCCATTACATTGTCATTTTGGGCGATGATGTGGGGATCATTGCAGTAATGCACCGGATAACTGGCACATACCGGGTTGTGATCCAAGAATTCATAGAGCTTGTTGGTCCCCATGGCAAAGGTATAGACCATTTTACCTTTATCCAGGGTTTTTCTTGCTCCGGTGATTTTGCCGGCATTGTACATGTCTACGAAGGAGTCACACAGCATTTCGGTATGGACGCCCAAATCCTTCAAATCAGATCCAGCGATTAGGGCCCCCACGGTGTTGGGCATGGAACCAATCCCAAGCTGCACACAGGCACCGTCACACATC
>DAOTHZ010000088.1:4016-7595 GCA_035447945.1 Syntrophomonas sp. | reverse complement strand
GAACCCGTTGCGGCAGCCGTAGTTCCCTACGGAACGGTTCGGGCTTCTTTTGTCAAAGGCGATATTACGGTGGCCGATGCCTTCAATGTCAGTTCACTGGGGATCGGCAAGGACAAGCAATCCGGCTACCCGTTGATATCGGTTTATCTAACCGGCCAGGAACTCAAGACCGCCTGTGAAGTCGATGCATCCATTACGCCCCTCATGAAACCAGCCCAGCTTTATCTGGCCGGCATGACCTATACCTTCAATCCGCATCGCTTGCTGTTCAACAAAGTGACGGATGCGGCGCTGCTGCGAGCGGACGGCACCCGGCTTGAGATCGAGGACAACAAGCTCTACCGGGTGGTGGCAGGCTTGTATTCCGCCCAGATGCTGTCTGTGGTAGGAGACAAATCATTCGGAATCCTGTCGATCGTGCCCAAGACCCGCGAAGGCCAACCCATCACTGATTTTGAAGCCCAGATCATCACCGACGCCGAGGGGCGGGAAATCAAGGAATGGGTGGCCCTGGCCCGCTATTTGCAATCTTTTGCAATCAACCAGTCGGGGCTGCCGCAGGTACCGGCTTTCTATCAGCAGGCACAGGGACGCAAGATCGTCAATCAAGATACTTCGCTGCAGGCCATTCTGTCACAACCCAACCGCATTGCACTTATTTTTTATGGAAGCGTTTTACTGTTGATCTGCCTGCTGATTCTGCTCATACACTTGATCGTGCAACGCATTCAGCGCCGGCGGATCAGCCAGACCCCGGAAGTGCTGCGTCTGCCTTCCCGGGAATAAGGCAGGACGGATGATCAATTCATACCGGCCGCGGAAGCTGCTCTTGCCATTGTCAGGCCTAATGGCAGCATAGATATTTTAAATTATACGATCAAATATTTCTGTGTTATATTGCGCTTACAGCAAGCCCACCAAGACTGCGGGAACTGCCTGGCCGGAAAACCGGCAGGGGAACGGCAGACAAGAGGGCAGCAAAGGGTGAGAAAAATGAGAGTAGCCATCGCAGCACCACATGGTCGTTCCGGGAAAACAACCGTAACCTTGGGTTTGATTGCCGCTTTGCGAAGAGCAGGATTGACCGTCCAGCCCTTCAAGAACGGGCCTGATTTTATGGGATCGAGGGAAGAAGATTTATATCTGGATACCTACAACAACACAACTTTAAAAGAAGCCTTGAAAAGATATGAGATCCGGCAGGTCGTCGATCTGATTGCCGCCTGGACCGATCAGGAATTGCTCAATCTGGTGGGCATCATCGAGCGTCTCAATACGTACCGCAGTCCATTGGATGCGCAATATAACGAAATCAAAACCTTTTTGGAAAGATCCACCAACGAAGAACGTCAGGTGATTTTGGATTCGATTGAATTGATTAAAAAGCCAGAGTTAAAAGACGGCCTCTTGGAAAGAATTGAAGAAGGCAAATAAATATTTGAACCAGGCAGGGTTTTACCTCTTCAGCAGAGAGGTAAAACCCTTTTCTTTTTGACCAAATTGTTTGATTGCAACGGAGAGAATCATCAAACATTGACTCGTTGCCCGATTTCCATAATACTATTAATTATACGAGCAGATTTATGAATGCAAGGAGGCAGTTTATGGACCCGAAAGAGAGAATTATCCTGGCCCTGGATGTGGATACCCATGAGGAAGCGCTGCAGTTGGTGAAAACCCTGACCCCTTATGTGGGGGCGTTTAAAATCGGCATGCAATTATATAATAGCGTCGGTCCGTCCATTGTCGAGGAAGTCAACCAGTGCGGAGGCAAGGTATTTGTGGATCTCAAGTTTCATGATATTCCCAATACCGTTGCTTCCGCCGGGAAAGTACTGACGCGGCAGCATTGCTACATGTTTAATGTGCATGCCGCCGGTGGGCGGGAAATGATGCAAAGAACCGCCGCTGAGGTTAAAGCGGAGGCAGCATCTTTGGGAATCGAGGCGCCGCTCATTCTGGCAGTGACCGTGCTGACCAGTATTACAGATCAACAGCTCAAAGAGGAAATGTATGTGGAAGGTATAAATGTTCGCGAGTTGGCAGTCAAATGGGCAGCCCTGGCAAAAGCCTCAGGACTCGACGGAGTTGTCTGTTCGCCCAAGGAAATCACGGCCATACGGGATGCCTGCGGACCGGATTTCAAAATAGTAACACCCGGCATCAGACCGCTCTGGTCGGAAGTCAATGATCAAAAACGTATTACCACACCCTGGGACGCTCTGGATTTGGGGGCCGATTACATGGTCATCGGCCGGCCAATTACCAAAGCGGAAAACCCGCGGGCAGCGGCAACAAGAATTATCGAAGAGTTGGAGGGAAACAGCCATGCTGAGTAAGGAACAAGCGATCAAAATCTTTTCTGAATCGGGCGCTTTGCTGGAAGGGCATTTTAAACTGACTTCCGGACGGCACAGCAATCGTTACATGCAGTGTGCCCAGGTACTGCAATACCCTGCCTATACAGAAGAACTGGCCCGGCATCTGGCCGATCGGTTTGCCGATACCAAGATTGACCTGGTGATTGGCCCGGCCATGGGCGGCATCATCGTTGCCTATGAAGTTGCCCGGCAGTTGCAGGTGCCTGGTATCTTTACCGAACGGCAGGAAGGTAAAATGGCGTTGCGGCGTGGATTTGCGATTGAGCCCGGGGCACGGGTGCTGGTGGTGGAAGATGTTGTTACCACCGGCGGATCGGTGGTGGAAGTCATGGAAGTCGTCCGGCAATTGCAAGGGAATGTCGTCGGCGTAGGCGTATTGGTTGATCGCAGTGCCGGCAAGGTTGATTTTGGTGTGCCGCTGCATTCGGTGCTGGCGATGGATATCGAGTCCTGGGAGGCAGACCAGTGTCCTTTGTGCAAGCAGGGACAAGGCGAGGCTATCAAACCCGGCAGCAGATAAAGCGGTTGAAGAGACGATCCGCTGCGATGATGAAGGAGGGGATCAAAACGAAAGTATTTTTAAACGGAACGGAGATGCAGTTTGTCGAAGGCGGGTACCAATACGTTTTTGTCAAACCTTATCAGAAATATACCGAAAAGACCGTCAACAAGGAAAATGGCGATAAAATGCATCTGGAATTGTACGACAACGGGGTACAGATCCGCACCCTGGTGACCCAACAGGAGGTCAGTACCATCATCAACCGGGATGTAGCGGTGGATACCGTTAACAATAAAATATATATCCTGGAACCCGACAGCCAGGTGCGAAAAAATGAAGATGGCTCCGTGGAATTGATATAAACGCCTGAGTTTGCGCATTATAATTGGGCAGCGTGACACGAAAACGAACAAAAAGGTGACAGGTTTGAGGCACTTGTGTAACCATACTGCGCAAGGGGTATGGGGAAATCATTTGTGCACTAATCGGAAGGAAGGGCGTCGATTAGGGCCATTTGCCGTTCGACGGGCAGAATGGCAGCGGCTCGGATAAGCTGGCACGAATGTTGCATTATAAATTGGCGAATATGATTTCTCCCATCATATTTACACTGTGACCTATATAAGGGTTTATGTTCAAGCCAAACGGCCTTTCCTGCAGGAAAGGCCGTTTGGCTTTCTGACTCATCACAGCAAT
>DAOTHZ010000088.1:0-3916 GCA_035447945.1 Syntrophomonas sp. | reverse complement strand
ACAGCAATGTTGTTCAACTGCCTTTTTCCAGTAAATGTTCTGCCAGCGCGGAGCAGGGATTAGCCATAATCGTCCAGTAATTTTCATAAATGACCATGCCCGGCTTGGCGGCATTGGGCTTTTTCACATTCTGGCTGAAGGTATAATCAACCGCGACTTTGTTGGATTGACTGGCTTTGCTGAAATAGGCTGCCAGGGTAGCCGCCTCAATCAGCGTCTGGTCTGGGACTTCATGGATGGATTTAAAATGTGCAGGCAGCTTGATAATGACGTGCGTGCCGGGTACTTCCTTGGTATGCAGCCATAAATCATGATGCTCTGCCTCCCGCAGCGTCAGCCAGTCATTTTGGCGGTTGTTCCGGCCTACCATTATGAGCAGTCCGTCAGAGGATTCGAAACGTCGCGGCTGGCTTCTTTCTTCCCGCTTTTTGCCTTTGCCGGAATTGGCTTTCATATAGCCTTCCTTCTCCAGCTCTTCCATGATTTCATCGATCTGGGCTGGATTTTCCGCTTGTTGCACGGCCACCATAACGGATTCAAGATAATCAATTTCCTGCTGGTTCTGGGCCATCAAAACTTCCAAATGTTTTTGTGCGCCGCGGCTTTTATTATAGATTTTAAAAAAGCGCTGGGCATTTTGAATCGGAGTATAGCGAGGGTCCAAGGGTAGGGCGACTGCATCACCGCTGTCGAAGTCCTCGACCAACGCCTGCGTATCTCCTTTTTTAAACAAATGGGAATAGGCGGTCAGCAGTTCACCGTAGGTTTTGTAGATAACATTGTCCAAAGCCTTGGAAAGGTCGCCTTCCTGCAGGAAACGCTTTTTATAATATTTGTCGAGACGTTCTTTGAGGTTGCGCAGCAGATTGGTTTTCATCGATTCGAGGCGCAGCATGCTCATTTTATGCCCGTAAAAAGCATCGCAGGTTTCATTCATACTGGGATAATCCCGGCAAAAAGAGCTGCCAGCCTCACTCGCGCCGTCAAACAAACCGAATTCAAGCGGCTGTTTCTTGTGATTATAATGCACCTTCGGAGTTGTTTGTCCCTCATCAATGGCCCGCAGCAGATCGCGGATGTAATAGTATATTTTTTGCAGTTCGAACTCACCCGCTTGCCCGACCGCTGCAGTTGGGTCAAGATTACATTGCCGGCAAATCTGACGGGCTGAATACGGACTGATGCCGGCGTAAACCTGAAAAACGGCCGCAGCCAAATCGGTATCTTCCGGTTGGTTCCACATGGCGGCGGTGAAATCTTCCCAGACCGTCGCGGCAGGGTCGAGTTTATCCTGCGAAGGCGGAGCAATATACTCCTTGCCGGGCAAAACTTCCCGGTAGGAACTGACGTCACTGCCATATTTTTTGATGGCATCCAAAATCAAATTATTTTCCGGATTGACCAGGATGATATTGGAATGACGCCCCATAAATTCACAAATCAGCAGCTTGTCCTTCCATTCTTTAAAATCATCCAGCGCTTCAATCCGCACATGGATGATGCGTTCCATGCCGATTTGTTTGATTTCCTTGATTTTGCCGCCTTCCAAATATTTGCGCAGCAACATGCAAAAAGCCGAAGGCTGACTGGGGTTGGGTTTTTTATCGGTACTTAAATGAAATCTGGCCCAACGCGCATTGGCAGACAATAATAGCCGCTGGTTGCTGCTTTTCATCTGTCGCAGGGTAAGATTTAATTCGTCCCGTTCCGGCTGGTGAATCTTGTCGATGCGGGCATTGTTTAATGCCTGGTCCAGTTCCCGGCACAGGCATCTGATTGTAAATCCATCAAAAGGCACCGTTTTGTTCTCCTTTGCAGATAATCAGGTCTTCACTGCTTCATCAGCACTCAGTATACCACTTCCCGTGCTACAGCTTCAATCAGCGCTGGAATTGGACGGATTCGTGTCCGGCAATCTTGACGACAGCAGCGAAATAGTGAAAACTATTCATTATAAACAACAGGGAGGTTACGTCGTGGCAGAGAAGATCAAGGTCATCGTGTCCGGGGCGCTGGGCAAGATGGGCAAGGAAACCGTCAAGGCAGTATTTTATGAACCTGCGCTCGATCTGGTTGGCATCGTTGACGTACGCGGCAAAGGCGAGTCAATGGGAGATATACTGGCGATCAAGGAATTGGTATTACCGGTGGAAAGCGATCTGGAACAACTGATTAGCTCCGTCCAACCAGATGTAATGGTGGATTTCACCAATCCCCAGGCTGTTTTCAACAATACCCGGACGGCGCTGAAACATAAGGTGAATTGTGTCATTGGGACGACTGGTTTGAACGAACTGGAACTGGCTCAGTTGGAAAAAATCGCATTGGAAAATCAGGTTGGGGTGGCGATCATCCCCAATTTTGCCTTGGGTGCGATATTGATGATGAAATTATCCCAACAGGTAGCACAATATTTCCCCGATGTTGAAATCATTGAACTGCACCATGATCAAAAACTGGATGCTCCTTCCGGCACAGCCATTAAAACCGCCGAGATGATTACGGCCAACCGGCAGCGTATTCCTGCCCGCAATGCCCGGGAATTTGAAAAAGTGACCGGAGCGCGTGGCGGTGAGGTCAACGGCATCAGAATCCACAGTGTCCGTCTGCCTGGATTTGTTGCCCACCAGGAAGTTATTTTTGGGGGAATCGGGCAGAGTTTAAGCATCCGCCATGATTCCTACGATCGAGTCGGTTTTATGCCGGGCGTCTTGATGACCGTGAAAAAAATGACGGAGATGAAAGGCCTGGTCTACGGACTGGAAAACTTCCTGTAAACCATTCCGGATCGCATTCACTCAATCCGTCTCCCCGGTTCAATCCCTGACCGGGCGGGACGGTTTTTTTGTGCAATTTATTGCCGTAAATACAAAAATCGCACCCCATCCCCCGGCAGGACAAGCACCACTTATAAGCCCTCCTCATATATTGCTAATAATTCCGCACAAATTAGTAAATGTCCTGAGGAGGGAATAGGGTGAGTTCAGTTCTGTCCGGTATTAAAATTGCTGTCGTAGGCGGGGATGATCGTGAATTGATCCTGGTTAATGAACTGGTACGCATGGGCGCTACCGTAACAGTATGTGGTTTTCCGCGGGAAATAGTCGGTCATGGAGCTTTCGTGCTGAATAATCCGGAAGAAGCCTGTAAAGGGGCTGAAGTGGTCGTATTACCTTTGCCGGGGACCAGTTCAGAAGGTGTTATTCGGGCGGTTTATGCTGAACAGGAGTTGAAATTGACCGAAAAAACCATTGCCGCTTTGGCACCCCACGCACTGGTGATGATTGGCACAGCCCGTGAATTTTTAAAGAAATGGGTGGGGGAAAGGAAACTGAATTTACTGGAAGTAGCAGAGATAGACGAAATCGCTGTCTTAAACTCGATTCCTACAGCGGAAGGGGCAATCCAAATAGCCATGGAAGAAACCGATTTTACCATTCATGGCAGTAATAGCTGTGTGATTGGGTTTGGCAGAATAGGGATTACCCTGGCTCGCAATTTGAAGGCACTGGGATCGGAAGTAACCGTTGTCGCCAGGAATCGAGGCCAACTGGCCCGGGCTTATGAAATGGGATGCAACCAGGCAGAACTGAACGATTTGAAGGAAATCATGCACAGCGCAGATCTGGCTTTTAACACCATTCCGCACTTGGTCTTGGATCGGACGGTTTTAAAATATGCCAATCCCCATGCAGTGATTATTGATCTGGCAGCGCAGCCAGGAGGAACTGACTTCGAAGCGGCCAATCATTACGGTCTGAAGGCTATTCTTGCACCCGGTTTGCCTGGCAAGGTAGCACCTTTGTCAGCCGGAAAGATCCTGGCCAATGTAATCCCAGGGTTGATTATCAAGGAACTCGTGAAACAAGAACAAGTTTCAATGTTTGCCTAGCAAGGAGGTGGAAAAGTGCAACAT
>DAOTHZ010000087.1:0-7612 GCA_035447945.1 Syntrophomonas sp. | reverse complement strand
GCTCAGCCAATGGTTTTTCAAAATAACCGATTATGCGCAAAGACTGCTTGATAATTTGGAAGTGCTGCCGGGATGGCCGGAAAAGGTTAAAACAATGCAGCGCAACTGGATCGGCCGCAGTGAAGGCTGTGAATTCGATCTGGCCATCGAAGGCCGGGAAGAAAAAATGACGGTTTTCACCACCCGTCCGGATACGGTCTTTGGTGTAACATATATGGTTCTGTCCCCCGAACATCCGCTGGTAGATATTATTTCTGCCGGAACTGAACAGGAGGCAGCAGTCAAAGAATTTGTGCACCGCATGCAGTTTATCAGCGATGTGGCCCGCACCTCTACAGATACAGAAAAAGAAGGGGTCTTTACCGGGGCTTATGCCATCAACCCCATGAACAATGAAAGAATTCCCATTTGGATTGCCAATTATGTATTAATGGACTACGGCACCGGCGCCATCATGGCTGTTCCGGCGCATGATGAACGTGACTTTGATTTTGCCCGTAAATACAATATCCCCATCCGGATCGTAATCAAAAGCGAAGATTCACCGGCTGATGACAGCCAAATGACTGAAGCCTATACCGGCTCGGGCAAAATGGTCAATTCCGGTGAATATGACGGACTTGCCTATGAAGAAGGCAAGAAAAAAATCACCGCATATATGGAATCCATTGGAATCGGTAAAGCTACCATCAACTTCCGTCTGCGCGACTGGCTGATCTCCCGCCAGCGCTATTGGGGTGCACCTATCCCCATAATTTATTGTGATGATTGCGGTGCATTGCCGGTACCTGAAAAAGATCTGCCGGTCTTGCTGCCTGAAAACGTAGCTTTCAAGCCCAGCGGCGAATCACCGCTGACCTATGTGCAGAGTTTTTATGAAACCGTATGTCCCTGCTGCGGCAAGCCCGCCCGCCGGGAAACCGATACCATGGATACGTTTGTTTGTTCATCGTGGTATTTTGCCCGTTACTGTGATCCGCACAATTCTGAACTGCCATTTGCCAAAGACAAAACCGATTACTGGATGGCAGTCGATCAATATATCGGCGGCGTTGAACATGCCATACTGCACTTGATGTATGCACGCTTCTTCACCATGTTCTTACATGACATTAAAATGCTTTCCGTTGAGGAGCCCTTTACCAACCTGTTGACCCAGGGCATGGTTCTGAAAGACGGCAGTAAAATGTCAAAAACCAAAGGCAATGTAGTAAGTCCCGAAGAAATCATCAAAACCTACGGTGCTGATACGGCACGTCTTTTCATTCTCTTCGCTGCACCTCCGGAAAGAGATCTGGAATGGAGCGACCAGGGCGTGGAAGGATCTTACCGTTTCCTCAACCGCGTCTGGCGCATCGTAACCGAATGCATGGAGATGATTCAGGATGTGAATCTGCCGGAAACCTTTGCCGAACTTGATCCCGAGGCGCGGGAGTTAAGATACCGCACCCATGCAGCCATAAAAAAAGTGTCCGAAGATGTTGGAGAACGTTTCAACTTCAATACCGCCATCAGTGCCATCATGGAACTAAGCAACAGTATAAACAGCTATCGCAATCAGGACGAATTGGATCTCCCGGTCCTCAAAGAAGCAATTGAAGCGATGCTGCTGCTCTTAAGTCCGTTCTCCCCGCACATAGCAGAAGAACTGTGGCAATATTGCGGTCACCAGACCAGCATTTACAGTCAGTCATGGCCCGAATGGGATGAAAGCGCTCTGGTCAAGGATGAAGTGGAAATCGCATTGCAGGTTCTGGGCAAGGTTCGTGACAGAGTCATGGTCCCCAGCGAAATCAGCAAAGAAGAGCTGGAGAAAATCGCCCTGGCCAACGAGCGGGTCCAGGAATTCAGCCAGAGTAAGCAGGTCGTAAAAGTAATTGTGGTACCGGGGAAACTGGTTAATGTGGTAGTGAGATAAGCCGCACCGGCGTATCAACTTTTTAAATTGTCAAGGCCTTCTGATTCGTAATAGATCAGAAGGCCTTTGTGTTTTTATCTCATTTCTTCTTTTTAACCAGTATCCGCTGGACTTTTGAAGAATTAAAAACGTCGTTTAAAAAACAATCAACTTCATGCCGTATAAGTATTTTTAACTGAACGCTGTTTTAATCCTGTTTACCCTTCTGCTTCGGTTTGCCGTAGTTGTTCCTCAATATCACGTCCGCCATATATAATTCGGATAATTGCCACTGTCGTTTTTGTTTCTACAGGCAGATAAAACGCCAAATAGTTGTCAACCGACAAAACCCTCAAGCCTTTGCTTTGCAAAGGCTCTTTTGCGTAAAGGGGATATCGCAGCGGCATTTGATTCAGCTTCGCGACCATGTCCATAATTCGCCGTGATTGATTCTTTGCAACCTCTGGCTCAAGCAAGGAAAAGGCAATATACTCGAATATGCTGCGTAAGTCACGCTCTGCTTGCTCTGTGTAGACAACCTTCCATTCGCTCATATGCCATAGTCCTGACGCATTCTATCGATGACGGCTTCGGAAGAAACAACTCTCCCGGCGGTCAAATCAGCAAACCCCTTCTCGATTTCGGAATTAAATTGTTCCTCGGTAAGCAAACTTACTGACAGTGGCTTGCTTTGCGGCAGCTTCAATTCGAAAGGAATCCCTCGCTGAAGAACAACCTGTCTGAGGAAAAGTCCGATTGCGTTTGACATCGGGATACCAAGCTGCTCTAAAACAAGCTCCGCCTGTTCTTTAACTTCCGGCTCGACACGGGCAAATATATTTGATGTTCTTGCCATAACGAAGACCTCCTATTCTGCCATTATTATACTAAATTGTATTGCGGAATGCAATCTGTTAGCTAACGATCCTAGATCTAATTTTAATACGATAACTTGATTAGTCATAAATTTCCGATAAGACGGAACTGAAGGAAGACGGTAAGGAATTTGAAATATAAACCGTCTCCGTGTTCATAAAATCTGCAAAACTATTGGAGAATGACAGACCTTGTTCATCTCTGTAGTGCCATTCTTTTTTAAAATACACAAGAGAAGGGCGATTGATAAATGGGCGAAAATATTGATAAACGATTCGCAAACGGAATTCAAATGACATCTCTCCTCTACTGAATGCGAATGTTTCTCTATCCCATTAAAAGTAGTACGATTTTTTCGCGAAGTTTGTCTGGAACTGATCCGTTTTATTCCACAACTGAACATAATGTTTCACGTGAAACATTTCTGCATCAAGAATGCCTGACTAACGCGATTTGTGTTTTGAAAAAATGTAAAATTCCATGCTTAAGGTAGCTCCAAGTCGCCGACAAATTTTAACAAACAAGCGTTGAATTGAAAAACCAATTCTTGTTTTAATAATCAAAATGGTTTTTCATTAAAACTCATCGGGAATTTCATAAAATCAATCCGGATTTTATAAAAAGCAAAATCATTTTTCGAATTTACGACTGTAATTTCAAAAGAAAATTTCATTTTCGTAAAAATCCAGACACGATTTTTCAGCATCACAGTCAAACGGCAATCGTACTCATTTCTCCATAACCGTAAGCATCTTCACCATGCTGGGTAAGATCCAGACCGTTTTCTTCTTCTTCATCGGATACCCGCAATGGAGCAAGCCGGCTCAACCCCTTCAGGATTAGGAAGGTTACCGCTGAGGCGAATATTATAGTTGCAACGACGGCAATCAACTGCACCAGCAACTGATGAGGATTCCCGTACAGTAATCCAGTGCCGGCCGGATTGACGGCGGGATTGGCCAGTACTCCTGTCGCCAGCGCTCCGAAGATTCCGCCTGCACCATGAATCCCGAAGGCGTCCAGTGAATCGTCGTAACCGAGTTTGGCCTTCATTTTACTTACGGCGAAGTAGCACAGCGGGCCTACGATCAAACCCATGATCACTGCACTGACCGGACCTACAAAACCTGCAGCCGGAGTAATAGCTACCAGTCCTGCTACCAGTCCGCTGGCTACGCCCAACGTGGTGGGTTTGCCATGCTGCAGCCACTCTGCCGCCGCCCAACCGATGGCACCGGCCGCCGCGCAGGTATTGGTGACCAGGAAGGCGGAAGCGGCCAAACCGTTTGCAGCCAGGGCGCTGCCGGCATTAAAGCCGAACCATCCGAACCACAGCAGCGCAGCCCCCAGCATCGTAAAGGGTAAATTGTGGGGGATCATCGGCTCTGCGCCTGACTTGTTCCGGCGCCCCAGTAAAATGGAGGCCACCAGTCCTGAGATACCGGAGCTGATATGAACGACAGTACCGCCGGCAAAATCCAATGCTCCCAGGTTGAAGAGCCAGCCATCCGCAGCCCATACCCAGTGCGCCAGCGGATCATAGACAAGGGTCGTCCAGAGCAACACAAAAGCAACGAAAATCGAAAATCTCATTCTTTCAGCAAAGGCGCCTGAGATCAAAGCCACGGTAATAATCGCAAACATGAGCTGATAAAAGACGAAAACAAAATGAGGAATGGTGTTTGCATAATTCGCACTGGGATCACCGGTTACTCCGGACAGCCCCAGAAAGCTCAAGCCTCCCAGCAAATGATGCATATCCGGGCCAAAGGACAAGGTGTAACCCAGCAGCACCCACTGCACCGATACCAGGGCCAGGGCAGCAAAACTCTGCATGATGGTACCCATAACATTTTTCTTGCGCACCATGCCTCCGTAAAAGAATGCCAGACCTGGCGTCATGATCATCACCAAAGCAGCACAAATAATCATAAAGGCTGTATCACCGCTGTTCATCGTCGGTGCATCGGCTGCGAATGCGACAGCCGGCAGTCCCAATATGAATGCAGCCAGTATTGTTAACATTGAAAGCCATTTGGATTTTGTTTTCATGTATACCCCTTCTTTCCTTAATCATTTCTGACTTTTTTGATTCTGAAATATTATCGCTGCAGGATATTTCGCAATAGTAAAGGCACCTATGGTCAGAAATCTTTTTCTACCATAAGCGCCTTTGCTTATCAGTATCGAACTCTCCCTGCTTTTTACAGGGCAGCGCACCCTTCTTCCCGGGTGCTGATGCGGATGATCCGTTCCACCGGATAGACAAATATCTTTCCATCGCCCTTCTTGCCTGTCTTGCAGGTTTTGATTATTTGCGAAATGATATTTTCAACTGACTCATCCTGACACACAATTTCCAGCTTTACTTTGGGAAACAAATCAATGGAATGTTCCTGCCCCCGGTAATATTGTTTCTCAGCGCACTGTAAACCGCGGCCCTTGACATCGTAGACCGTCATTCCCCGGACACCTACCGCTTCCAGGGCTGTCTTCAATTCTTCCAGCTTGGCAGGTCTGATGATTGCCTCTATTTTTTTCATAAAACGACCCCCTTTGAACTTGAATTTGCTTGATTCTAAATTGGTTTCTAAAATGAAAAGGTGCCGGCACAATAATCCTTGCGTAAGGACTATTCTGCGGACACCTTTGCCCTCAATATTTCAACTTCCTGTTTCAAATTTGCCTGAAGACCAATAAAAACAGAAAGTCTCCGTATTTACACGGAGACTTCATCGTCTTGGTTCAGCCTTGACCGGCTGGATTTATGAACTTGTAGTATATAAATATAATATGCTTTTCTGCTGCAAATACAACCTGTTTTTTGGATGTATGAAGTATACTTTCAGACTGATCCTTGATTATATTTCAACGGTTCCTGCAAAAATAGTTTCCGGTTTGCCGGTCATGAATACCGTATCATCCGTATATTTGACGATTAAATTGCCGCCTTTTTGTTTGACCAGAATATGCTGATCCTTGCGACACCAACCATTCAGTACGGCGGCGACAACCCCGGCGCAGGCACTGGTCCCGGTTGAAAGCGTTTCGCCGTTGCCGCGTTCCCAAACCCGCATTTTGATCGTATTTTGATCAATGACCGTCACGAATTCAACATTCACTCTTTCAGGAAATAGCATCGAATATTCAAAAGCCGGCCCGACCTCATCCATATCAATACTGGCCAGACTCTCGTCAAAAACGACGCAATGCGGATTGCCCATGGACACACAGGTAATACGGTATTCACGACCGGCAATATTGACCGGCCGATCAATAATTTGTTGACCGTCCAGATAGACCGGTATTTTCTCATGTCTTAGCTCAGCCGGTCCCATATCGATGCAGACTGAATGCACTTTTTCATTTTTAACATAAAGTTTCAGTTTTTTTATGCCGCTCAGCGTTTCTATAGTAATCTGGTCTTTGACTGCAATGTTATTCTCGTAAATATATTTCCCCATACAGGTAAGGGCATTGCCGCTCATTCCGCTTTCGCTGCCGTCCAGGTTAAACATCTTCATTTTCGCATCAGCTATTTCGGAAGGACAGATCAGTACGATCCCGTCACTGCCAATGCTGTAATGCCGGTCAGATAAATATACGCTTAAGGATTCCGGACTTACGATTTCCTGGTCAAAACAATCAAAATAGATATAATCGTTGCCACAGGACTGCATTTTGGTAAAAGCCAGCCGCATACGTTCGTTCCTCATATGATTGATATCCACCAACTCAGTATTGCTTTGCGAATAGCGGCTCTTCAAGCTGTTGGCCAAAGCACTGGCGGTATCCAGCGAGGTCAGGCAGGGAATGGCTGACTCCACCGCCTTACGACGAATTTTAACACTGTCCCGACCGGGCAGTCTGCCCTTGGAGGAAGTGGATATAATATAATTGATCCGGCCGCTTTCCAAAAGCGTTTGGATATTGTCATGGTCGGCTTCATGGATCTTCTTGACCGAAATCGCCGGCAGTCCGGCTTGATTGAGAAGATTGGCCGTTCCACCGGTGGCATACAGCGTGAAACCCAGTTCAGCGTATTGTCTGGCAATATCAACGATCTCAGGCTTATCCGTGTCCCGAACGGTAATTAGCACACCCCCCTGTTTTACCATCTTGTAACCGGCCGCCACCAGTCCCTTGTACAGAGCCTCTGCCAGGGTTTTGCCGATCCCCAGCACTTCACCCGTAGACTTCATTTCCGGTCCCAGCGCGACATCCACATCCATCAGTTTTTCAAAGGAGAAGACCGGCACCTTGACGGCAACATAAGGCGGCGTTTTGTATAAGCCCGTACCATAGCCCATATCACGTAATTTCTCACCCAGCATTGCCCGGGTGGCCAGATCCACCATCGGCACCCCGGTCACTTTGCTGATATAGGGAATCGTTCGGGAAGACCTGGGGTTAACTTCAATCACATAGATCTCTCCGCCATGAATGACATATTGGATATTGACCAGTCCTTGGGTGTCCAGGGCCAGGGCCAGTTTTTTCGAATCATCGATCACCTGCTCGATCAATTCTCCGCTGAGATTCCAGGCAGGATATACGGCAATCGAGTCACCGGAATGGATGCCGGCTCGTTCAATATGTTCAATGATACCGGGAATTAATATATCCTCTCCGTCACAGATGGCATCGATCTCGATTTCGATCCCCATGAGATATTTATCGATCAAAACCGGATTTTCAATGTTGTAGGCAAGAATAATGTCCATGTATTCGCGGATATCATCATCGCTGAAAGCAATGATCATGTTTTGCCCGCCCAGCACATAAGAAGGCCGCATTAAAACCGGATATTCCAGTTTGTTGGCAGCTTGCAGGGCTTCC
>DAOTHZ010000086.1:0-7747 GCA_035447945.1 Syntrophomonas sp. | reverse complement strand
GCAGGCCGAGATTGCCTATGCCCTGGACAGCGGCGGATCGCCCGGTACGATTGTGGTAAAATCACCCTGCCAAAATGAAATCAGCTATTCGGTGCAGGGCAAGGCGGCCCATGCCGGAATCAATCCGGAAGATGGTATCAATGCCATTCAAATCATGGCGAAAGCGCTGGCAGCCATGCCCTGTGGACGATTAAACCCGACCACCACCTGTAACTTTGGGATTATAAAAGGCGGCGAAGCCCGCAATATTGTGGCGGAACACTGTTGGGTCAAAGGGGAAGCCCGCAGTCATGCGCGGACGCAATTGGAACAATTGACTGGAGAACTGACCGGCACGTTTAAGGAAGTCGTACAGAAAAACGGCGGAGAACCCGAAGTTGTGGTGAAATTTCTTTATCCGGAAATAAGCTTGGACGAGGATGAAAAAGTGGTTGTTCTGGCCCAAAAGGCAGCCCAAAACCTGGGCTTGGAGGTAAATCTGATCAGTACCGGCGGCGGCAGCGATGCGGCCATCGTAAACGGCAACCACATCCGCTGTGCCAACCTGGGCACCGGGATGAGCAGTGTCCACACCAGCGATGAGTATATTAGCCTCAAAGATTTGGTGAATGATGCTGCATGGGTTCTTGCCATCATCCAGCAATATTGGGCGGACGTGAGTTAGGAGAGGCGATATGATACAAAGCCAACGGGCCAAAATCATCAAAGAAATCTTTTCCCGCCCTGGCATCAAAGGCTTTCTGGCTGAGGTGCAGGGACGGGAGGAAAAATGCATCGCCTATAGTGCCTTGACGGAAGAGATTCTGCCCGGGGACGAGGTGCTGCTCAATACGACCGCCATGGCTTTGTCGCTGGGCAGCGGCGGTTATCATTATATTATCAGCAAAGTCGAGCCCGCGGGGCGTGAACTGACTCCCGGCGGGCATATCATGAAACTTCGCTATACGCCTATGCAAATAAAAGTATTGGCGGTAGAGGAAGAGGACAGTCCCTGGCATGCGACGATGGCCGAGGCCGACAGTTTAGACGGCATTCCGGTGCTGGCGGCTACCCTGCATTCCATGCTGGCGCCAATATGCGTCAGTATAGCGAGTCAGGCAAATCTGCGGGTAGCTTATGTAATGACGGATGGGGCAGCCCTGCCCATTGCTTTCAGCCAAAATGTGGCCTGGCTGAAAGAACAGGGACTGTTGGTCGGGAGCGTGACCTGCGGTCATGCCTTCGGCGGCGATCTGGAGGCGGTCAATATTTACTCAGCCTTGTTGGCGGCTCGTCATGTTTTAAAAGCAGATGTGATTATCGTCAGCATGGGACCGGGAATCGTAGGTACAGGAACCAAATGGGGATTTACCGGAGTTGAACAGGGGGATATCCTTAATGCGGTCGATAGTTTGAAAGGTGTACCAGTGGCCGTGCCGCGCATCAGTTTTGCCGATGCACGGGAACGGCATCTCGGCATCAGTCATCACAGTTTGACTGTTTTGAGTCACATATGCAAGGTGCCGGTACTGGTGCCACTACCCCTTTTACCAGACCCACAGAGTGACTATATGATGCAGCAGCTGCGCGGCACCAAATTACTGGAAAAGCATAAAATTTGTATGGAGGATGCCACCGGTTGCCTGGCTGTGATGCAAAACAGCGGCCTTAAAATGACCACCATGGGACGGAGCCTGGACGCAGACCGGGAATTCTTTTTAAGTCTGGGTGCTGCCGCCCTGACGGCGGTCCGGCTGGCGCATGGCCAGGCTCCTCATTATCTGCACCAGGCGTGAACAAGCAGCAATCAATTGATGAAAGCGATCGAAAGGCGAGCATTGCATTCCGAGCGTCAGTGAGTTACGTAAATGCTGCAAAATCTTTAATTTAGATGCAGACGGATGAATTCCGCCAGGGTCAACTCCGCCGGCCAGGCCGATAGAAACCCCGGCAGGTCTTTGATTTGACCGTAAAAACAGACAGCGTTATTCTGAATCATCATTTCCATGTAAACATCACCTCGTCCATAAGATATGCATTTGATGGAAAAATATACCTGGAGGAAATAAGATGGATTTTAAAGAAGAGACCATAAGCAGCCGGGAGATCTTCAAGGGCAGAATCATCCAGCTAAAAGTTGATACAGTCCGTTTGCCCAATGCCAGGGAAAGTACCCGGGAGATTGTGGAGCATGCAGGTGCCGTGGCTATTATTGCGCTGGATGAAGAGGAGAATATCATCATGGTCAAGCAATACCGCAAACCGGTTGAGCAAGTGTTGCTGGAGATCCCCGCCGGAACCCTGGAAGCAGAGGAAGATCCGCTGGACTGTGCCCGGCGTGAATTGCGGGAGGAAACCGGCCTGACCGCCGACCATTGGCAAAAGATACTATCCTATTACAGTGCCCCCGGTTTTTGCAATGAACAATTGCACCTTTATCTGGCCAGCGGACTGCATGAGGGGCAGGATGATACCGATGAGGATGAATTTGTGGAAATGATTCGTTTACCACTGCAGGATGCTTATCAGATGATTTTTACCGGGGAAATCCAGGATGGCAAAAGCATTATTGGCGTGCAGTATGCCTGGCATAAAAGATAATCAGTGGCGGGAGGAGAACAGGGATGGAAACACTGCGCAGGATCATCGTTGAAAGTGACGCCAGCGGTGCCCGGGAAGCAGCCCGGGCAGGTCTAATGGTTATGATTGTCGATGTCATTGATATGTCCACTACGCTGGAAAGTGCGCTTGATGCAGGAGCGGCAGCCGTTTTAGGGGCCAGCCCTGATTTTACCCGCGCCCCGGTCAAAGTGATGCCGGAGGAAATTGGTCGGCATGCCGCCCGCCTGGCCCGGGAGGCCGGGCAGGGGATCATTGTGGTGGCCGAGCCGCGGGTGGGAAGTGACGAAGAGCGTCTGGCCCGCTGCCAGAAGCTCATGAAGGGAATCGAAAGTGAACGAGGCATGGTGGAAGCCGTCATTCCCAATATTGGCGCGGAAACACCCAAACTGGCTGATTTTAAAAACAAGATCGTAGTCGCCGTTTCCGATACCGGCGGGGTGGCCTATGATGCTGCTTTTACCGAGAAGGGACGGGTGCTGACCGGTACCGTGGCCCGTACCTATAGCCAGAAGGGAATCCAGCCGGCGCTGTCCGCCGTACAGCGCGCCAGGAGCATGTTCACCGCCCAGGACAAAGGGCTGGCCATCATTGCCGCCAGCCGCAACTCCCTGGAGGATGTACTGGCAGCCCAGTTTATAGCCAACCTGTTTCTGCAGGAGTGTTACGCTGGGGACGTTCTTTCTGTAACAAAGTTCGTTAACGATCCGGTGTAATTATTTCTTTAGCGTTTGAACAAATTTTTGCGTATTTTAGGTGTTACACTAAAAACGTCCCGGTGTAACACGGTGTAACAGGGGAGGGATTGGATGAAACCGGTATATGTTATTGGCCATAAAAATCCGGATGTGGATTCGGTGGCGGCGGCGATCAGCTATAAAGTGTACAAACAGAGCACTGATAAAGGTGTTTATATTGCTGCGGCAGCCGGAGAATTAAAGGACGAATTAAAAAAATTGCTCGATCATTTGGAATTTGAGCACCCGATGATCTTATCCAATGTGGGGACGACTGTAGAGGATCTGCTGGAGGAGGAACGTTCCCTTTATATTAATGCGGATACGACCCTGGTTGAACTGGGCAATATCATGCGCAATAACAAATTAAAGACCGTGCCGGTGCTGGATGAAAAACAGAAGTTTTTAGGCCTGATCACCATCGGTGATGTGGCTATGATCTATCTGGAAGCGCTGGGCACCGGCCGGGATATCGACAACAGCCCGGAGATCCTGCGCCAGATTCTGGCCAAGAAGGCGTCTGCCATTATGAAGTCGAGGAATCTGGTCTTGTTTGAGAAAGATGAAAAGGCGGAGGAAGCAAAAAAAATGATGCTCTCCAGCCGCTTTCGCAATTATCCGGTGGTCGATGACGACAACCGCTATCTGGGCATGATTTCCCGTTACAATCTGCTGCAAATGAAGCGCAAACAGGTGATTCTGGTGGATCACAATGAAAAGAAACAGGCCGTGGAAGGTATTGAGGAAGCCGAAATCCTGGAAATCATTGACCATCATCGGGTCGGCGATCTGCAGACCATATTCCCGATCTATTTTCATAATGAACCGGTAGGCTCGACGTCCACCTTGGTCGCGGATAAATTTCTGACCAATAAAATCTTTTTGGCCAACAATCTGGCGGCGCTGTTGTTGTCAGGGATCATGACCGATACCATGATTTTTAAATCACCCACCACCACCGCCAAGGATAAAAGAGTCGCCCAGGAACTGCAACAAATCTGCGGACTCGATCCAGTGGAGTGGGGTAAAAAATTATTTGCGGAGAGCAGCCGGGTGGACAAGCAGAGCAATCTGGAATTGATCAGCGAAGACCTGAAGGAATATGTCAGTGGAACCACTATGTTTGCCATTTCCCAAGTCGAGACCATCGATTTGGATCAGTTTGCCGAGCGCCGCACGGATCTGGTGGCGACCATGGAAAATCTCTGCACGCAAAACGGATATGCCTTGATGTGCCTGATGGTCACCGATATTTTCGAAGAAGGCACGGAACTGATCGTGGCCGGTGAAATGAGTGCGCTGGTCGAGGAGGAATTCCAGCATGACCACAAGCAAGGCGGGATCTTCCTGAAAGGAGTCCTGTCCCGAAAAAAACAAGTGGTTCCGGTAATTTACGAAATGCTGCGCAAACAAATGATGATGTAGCATTTCATTGCCTGGAGAGGTACGGGAATTGAAGTATTAGCAATCCTCGCAATTAAGGATGGCGCAGGCCGCACGGCCTGTGCCATCCTTTTTGTTATTGATTTTTGGACACTGTCCCCAAAAATCATTTTGTTTATTTTCTTAATGGGCATAAACCAGACTGGGTCAAAATATGAATGAGTAGGGAGGCTTGGCAGCAATTCAGGCTGGAAAGGGTTGGGTCATGAATCTGATCGGCACTATCATAAACCACATCAAAGCCAACCGCTGGCAGTATTTGCTGATTTCAATCATTTTCCTGACAGGTTTGATCAGCGGCAGTTACCGGGCAGATTATCTGGATGGAGCCGTCAGGAGCCATCTGCTGAACCTTGTCGACAATTATTTGCGAGGCAGCAGTCAAGGGGATCTGGCGGGCAGCCAGCTGTTGTTTTATGCGTTCCTGAATCAAACCAAAACCATTGTCCTGATTTGGTTTCTTGGCCTGACCGTGATCGGCATGCCGCTAATTCTGGGAATTTGCTTCCTGAAAGGTTATTCCCTGGGATTCACGGTGGGTTTCCTGGTACAGGAAAGAGCCGGGGTTGGAATCCTGATCAGCTTGCTGGCCATTTTACCGCAGCATCTGCTGTATATTCCCTTGTTGATTATCTGGTCTGTAGCTGCCATCAAGTTCTCGGTAGCGATCACCGTCGGCAGAAATGCCAGCGCCTTGTCGATGGGCAGAGCGCTGCTCGCTTTCACCGCGCAAATGCTGTTGTTTTTGCTGTTTGTGTTGGCAGGGGCGCTTATCGAGGCATATTTTTCACCCTGGTTTATTCAAATCTTTGTTTGAGCAAGGCATTGTCAAACAAAGATGAAAAATTCGCATCTGAACATACAACAGGATAAAAATTACCGGCGAACCTTTTGCTTTTGTCGCAAACGCAGGGGTACGAAACGGGCTGGCAGGCCTGTAACATGCATATCAGATACAAAATGGAAATAAGGGGAGGAGGCAATTAAATGATTATTGTAGTGGGTGAGTGGAGAAAAAAGGTGGTTAAAATCGTGGCTGCGGTCATTGTGGTGGGGTTGTTTGCCGCTGCCATACCATTCGTTTCCGGGATACTTTATGACAAAGTGCCGGTCTTTACCGGGTGGTTTGATGACGAACATCCCAGCGGCAATCCCTTGCGGGTGGATAATAATACGACGGGTGTCGCTGACCGGACGGAAAGTGTTTTCAATGAGCAAATGGATCGCTTCGTGGTGAAAGTGCAAAACTTTTATTATGAAGAAAAAGAATAGGCAGGCATAAAACGCCGGCTTGTCATATAATGAAAGAAAATGCAGGAGTTCTGGCTATGGAAACATACATTACAGCGTTTTTGGCCTATTTGGGGCTGGAAAAAGGATTGACGGCCAACACCCAGGCAGCCTATCGCCGAGATTTGCATAAATTCTTGACGTATCTGCAAAAGCAGCGGTCAGGTATAATAAACTGGGAAGAGGTCAGCAAGCGGGACATCATTAGTTTCCTGGCCGGGCAGATGGATGAGGGGGCAGCCTATTCAACGGTTGCCCGCAGTTTATCCAGCATCAAAAGCTTTTACAAGTTTATGGTCATGGAAGATCATCTGGCCGTGAATCCGACGACCGATTTGGAGACACCTAAAATTAACCGCAAGCTGCCCAAGGTTTTATCGATCGAAGAAGTGGACAAACTGATTGAACAATGCAATGTGATGTTGCCGTTGGGCTTGCGCGACCGGGCTATGCTGGAATTGATGTACGGTACCGGACTGCGGGTATCTGAGTTGTTGTCCCTTCAAATGGATGATATCAATTTTACTGCGGGTTTTCTGCGCTGTTTCGGCAAAGGCCGCAAGGAACGCATCGTTCCGGTCAATAACAGTTCCATTACCTGGATTCAGCGCTACATCACCAGAACCCGCCGCGAACTGTTGAGAAATCAGTATGAGCGGACGCTGTTTCTGAATGCCCATGGACGGGCCATGACCCGCCAGGGCTTTTTTAAAATTTTGGCCGGATATGCTGAAAAATCGGGTATTGAGAAAGAGATTACCCCGCATACACTGCGGCACTCGTTTGCCACCCACCTGCTGGAAAACGGCGCCGATCTGAGAGCCGTGCAGGAAATGCTGGGACATGCTGATATTTCAACGACCCAAATCTATACCCATATCACCCGCAGTCACTTGCGGGAGGTCTATCACCAGTGCCATCCGCGTGCCTAAGCAATGAATGGGCCATCAATATAGAAATGAAGGAGGATTTTATGATGTCAAGGAGAGCAATAATCATTGTCATGGATAGTGTCGGGATCGGAGCCATGGAGGATAGCTATTTGTATGGAGACGAGGGCAGCAATACCATCGTCAATACCGCCCGGGCCGTCGGCGGTCTGCATCTGCCCAACCTGCAAGCCATGGGATTGGGCAATCTGGCTGAGATTGAGGGGGTTCCGGCTGTTGCCCAAATACTAGGTGCGGCCGGCATTATGCGGGAAAAATCCAAGGGCAAGGACACCACGACCGGACACTGGGAGATGATGGGGATCATTCAGGAGCATCCTTTTCCGACTTATCCGCACGGCTTCCCCGAAGATTTGATCAAGGAATTTGAACGCCGCATTGGCCGTTCGATACTGGGTAACGTAGTGGCTTCCGGAACCGAAATCATCAAGGAGCTGGGCGAAGCGCATCTGGCCACCGGCTTTCCCATTGTCTATACGTCGGCCGACAGCGTCTTTCAGATTGCTGCCCATGAAGAGGTCATCCCTCTGGAAGAATTGTATCGTTACTGCCGGATCGCCCGGGAAATGCTGCAGGGGGAACACAATGTAGGCCGGGTCATTGCCCGTCCTTTTATCGGACAGGCCGGGGCGTTTGTCCGTACTGCCAACCGGCATGACTTTTCTTTATTGCCCCCGGACAATGTGCTCGATCGAATCGTTGCCGCCGGCATGAAGGTAGCCGGAATCG
>DAOTHZ010000085.1:0-7824 GCA_035447945.1 Syntrophomonas sp. | reverse complement strand
CTAAAAAAACAGCGGATGTCCAACCCGGCATCCGCTGTTTATATATTTAGCTTGGCAATGAGCTCCGCTTCGTTCAGGCCCATGATTTCAATCAACTTATGGCGGGAAGATTCGCCTCTCAGCAACCGGATGTTCTTTTTGGGGATGTGCAGCAGCCCAGCCAGGAAATTGACCAGCGCCTGGTTGGCTTCACCTTCCACCGGCGGCGCGGTCAGTTTGATTTTAAGGCGCCCATCCTGTTCACCCACCACCTGATTGCGGGAAGAACGCGGCTGAACCTGAACTTCCAGACATACACCGTCAGCGCCGGGGGTGAGCTTCAGTGTCATTCTTTATCCCTCGCAACGGTGCTTTCCAGTTTTTCAAGAATTTCCTTGGTATCCTTGCTGAAAAAGAATTCACTGAGTGCCTCGGTCTTGCGCTGGTTTTTTTCCAGCATTTCCAGTTCACTGTTGATTTGGGATTTAATTTCGGCGGTGATCATATTGAGTCGCTGCAGGACCTCCTGATAGACGAGAAACGTCTCGGCAATTTTTTTACGGGATTCCTCCAGGATCATCTCCGCTTCCTTGTGGGCATTGCTTTTTATTGACTCCGCGGTCTGCTGGGCCAGGATCAGGCTGTTGTTCATGGTTTCTTCGAGTTTGCGATAATGGTCCAGTTCATATTTGACTTTTTGAATATTTTCCCGCAGTACAACGTTTTCGCTGTAGAGATTTTCATAATCCTGCGCCAGATTATGGACGAAATTCTGAACTTCCACAGGATCATAGCCGCGCATTTTCTTGCGGAATTGCTGATTGCGAATCTCCATGCCGGTAATCATCTACCCATCTCCTTTCAAAAATCTATCTCCATCATCTGTTGTGCCGCCAGCATCAGGCTGTTTTCTAATAAAATTTCCTGCATGGCTTTGCAGCATCGTTTACTCCATAAACGGAGCAACGGTCAAGCCGTTGGGAAACAACTTAAGCAATCTGGCCAGTCCCTCTTGGTTGATACGCAATCCATCCGGATTTTCCTGCACTGCCTGCTGATAAATATAAACCACCCGGGTCAAAAGTTTGGGCGGGTAATGCTGCCCGTCAATGCGCACGGATTGTACGCCCCAGTCGGCCAGTGCTGGCAGATAGGAGTACAGACACCGCTCTAGCGGATAATAGATATGATTGCGGCATTGATAATCGGTCAGGATTTTATAAGCCTGACCGTATTCATCCAGCAAAGCCGGCTGGGCCAGGGCGCATTCCTGTCCACAGGCAGTGCTGCTGCCTTCCAGGGCAGTTTGGATTAAGCACAGGTCGGTGATCATGGCTTGCATCGGGCCCTGTACAACGACTTCGGCAGGCACCCGTTCATCCAGCAGTGCTTCGGTTTCCGCTCTCCCGGCTTCCAGAGAAACGGTGATACGTTCTATTCCCTGCTCCTGTAAAAAAGCGGCGGCTTTATGGTTGGCTGTATTCAATCCGCTTCCAGCCCACAAACGCCATTTTTGCGAGCGCAGGATATGCAAACTGCCCAAATCGTTGACGACAAAACCGTCCAGCTTGCTAGTTTCTGCCCATTCTTTTAAACGATAAACCATGTCCAGATCTTTTTGGGTAACGATCCGCGGCGTCTCGATAAAAATGCGCGTTTGTCCGCTTGCATGGGCATCAATGATCGGTTTCAGTTTGTCCAGTTCAAGCGGTTGGTGCTGCTGGCGCATGCTGTCCAGACTGATGATGATGTGATCCACGTTTTGCATCATCATCTTTTGCAAGCCATCCTGATCGGCAACGGTAACGGTCAATCCGATGCGCTTGCCGGCATAGGTTTGTGTTTCTGCCAGAGAAGTCAGCATTTCTTCCCCCAGCGGCGTCAGTTGCCGGGCAGAATATGGCCAGGCAGGTTCCCGCCGACCTAGCAAATCAATATCTTCTTGGTTGGGTACCTGAAAAAGGCTACCGCTGCAAAAGTCACGGATCCGGTTTTCTTCAAGCAAATGGATTTCTTCCATCGAATCGCTTCCGGAATTATCGCTGATTCTATCCAATGCCCGGCGGTAACAGCCGATGATCAAGGCCAATTGCTCCTGATTGCGCATTCTGCCTTCTATCTTGAATGACGTCACCCCGGCAGCAATCAGCTGCTGCAAATAGGGATAGAGGCACAAATCATGCTGGGCCAAATAATACCGCGGCTCATCTGCGCTATCAAAATCCAATCCGGACATTCGATAGGTCCAACGACAAGGTTTGCGGCAGCGTCCCCGGTTGGAACTCTCCTGATACATAAAACTGCTCAGCAGGCACTTGCCGCAATGCGAAATACACGTTTCTCCATGGACAAAGTGTTCGATGCCGATCCCGCTGCGGCGATAGATCTCCTCAATCTCGGGCAAACTCAAGTGGCGGGACAGAATAACCCGGCTGAAACCGTTTTGTGCCAACAAAAGGGCGGAGCCGGCATTGTTGGTTCCCATCTGTACACTGGCATGCAGCGGGATTTCCAGTCCGTTCTCCCGGCAAAGCTGAGCCACCCCCAAATCCTGTACGATGAAGGCATCCACCTGCAGCTGTGCCAAACGCTCCAGATATGTTTTCAACGCGTCGATTTCTAACGGATAGTATAAATTGTTGATGGTGACATAGACCTTTTTCTGTAGCTGGTGCAGATATTGAACAGCCTCAGCCATTTCTTCATCAGAAAAATTAAATTCCGGGCGCAGCATCCGCATATTGAAACGTTTGCCCCCCAGATAAACGGCATCAGCTCCAGCTTCGGCCACCGCTCGCAATCCCTCCATGGAAGCGGCCGGAGCCAATAACTCCAGATCATGCAGCGACATACATCTATTCTCCTTAATCACTCAGCTTTCCATGCCTAAAAACCCGCCAACAGGGACAGGATGATGCGGCGCACCAGTTCAAGTGCCATCAAGGCAATAATGGGTGAAAAATCAATCCCCCCCACGGACGGTATCAATCTGCGGAATGGTGTCAGGACCGGTTCGGTAATTTCTTCAATAAAACGAAATACAGGATGATAACGATCATGGGGGATCCAGGACATCAATACCTGGGCAATGATTAGAAATGAATAAACTTCAAACATGACATTGACGATATTATACAAACTCAAGAATGATTTCCTCCTACGCTTTATTATCCGAGTTCGATGGATCGGTTGCGGGCTGCTTCAACCGCATTGAAAAAAGCCCGTCGGACCCCGCCTTCTTCCAGTTGGCGCAAGGCGGCAATGGTGGTTCCTCCCGGGGAAGTCACCTGTTGTTTGAGCACGGCGGGATGCTGACCGCTTTCCTCCAGCAAAATCACGCTGCCTTTCACCGTCTGCAAGACGAGCTCCCGGGCAGTGCTGCTGCTTAAGCCAACACTTACCGCCGCTTCCATCAGGGCTTCGATCATCAGATATACATACGCAGGTCCGCTGCCGGATACAGCCGCCACCGCATCCATGTCCTGCTCTTTGACGATAACTGCCCGACCGCTGGCGGCCAACAGCGCTTTTATCCTTTCCAGATCAACAACCGTGGCTGATTTGCCGGCACACAAACCGATCATGCCTGCGCCCGCCAGACAAGGTGTATTGGGCATGGCTCTGACGACTCGCATGGTTGCCGGCGATAACAATGTTTCCAGCCATTCGGTACGAATACCGGCTGCAATCGAAAGCAACAGCTTGTTTTCCTGCCAGTTAGCGGCAGTATCCTCCAGCGCTTCACGGATTTGCTGGGGCTTGACCCCTAGAATGATCAAATCGGAAGCTGCGATCAAATCACCTTTGTCGGCTGGCAAGGCTTTGAACTCATCAGCAAACAAGCGCATGCGCACGTCACTGATATCATTGCAGTAAATTTTTTCGGGAGCCTGTTCCGGACTGCGGACAATCCCGCTTAACAAAGCATAGGACATATTGCCGCAGCCAATAACTCCCAGCGTCCAGGTCATCTTCTGTCCCCCTTGAATCCCTCCGGAACCGATACTGGGTTTTTCTTCATCAGTGCCCGATGATCTTTGGTAACTTCCACATTGGAGGGTGCAAACAGGAAGATATTGCGTCCCAGTTGCTGGCTTTGTCCATCCAGGGCATACGTGGCACCGCTGATGAAATCAATCACCCGCTGAGAGATTTCCGGGGCTGTGTTCTCAAAATTCAAAATGACCTGTTTACGGTTTTTCAAATGCTCAGCCAACGCCTGTACCTCATCAAATTTTTCCGGTTCACAAACCATTACCTTGAGATTCTTGTTGCTGTGGATACTAACCAGTTGGGCTGCCTTGTTTTCCTTGTCGTAGCTGCCGCCGGGCGGCAATTCCATAAACGCTTGTTCTTCTTCATCCCGTACTCCCAGCCATCCCCAAAAACGATCCAGTAAGCCCATTGTTGTAGCCTCCTCAAAATTTTTCGTTTTTTCCTGCTGCTTGATCTCTGATATTCACCTATCTATCCTAATGAAACAAGGCGCTGCCAATGCGTACAAAGTGGGCACCCTCTTCGACAGCGACTTCATAATCCTGCGACATCCCCATGGATAGATATTTTAAATCAACATTGACAAAAGATCTATGCTGGAATGTTTGTTGGAGATTTTTTAATTCAGTGAAAATGGGCCGGCTTTCTTCTCCGACAGAGGAAAGCGGTGCCATGGTCATAAAGCCGTACAGCCGCAAGGCCGGCAGTTGGCCTAGGGAAGCAAGGATGTCCGCCACCTCGTCCGGTTCAACCCCGGCCTTCTGTGTTTCCCCGGAAATATTTACCTGCAGCAATACTGATGCCTCGGTTTGCATATTTAGCGCTCTTTTGTTGATTTCTTCGGCCATATGCCAGCTGTCCAAGGAATGAATCAAATGCACCTTGCCGACAATGTCTTTTACTTTATTGGACTGCAGTCTCCCAATCATATGCCAGCGGGCTTGCGGGAGAGCGGCCTGTTTGCGGTTCAGTTCCTGGGTACGGTTTTCACCGAAATCTCGAATCCCCAAGTCATACGCTTGTCGGGCGATGTCGATGCCGACCGTCTTGGTCACTGCCAGCAAGTTAACATCGCGGGGATCGCGTCCGGCTTTCCCGGCTGCTCTGACAATATTCTGCTGAATTACAGTCAATTTTTTGCTTAGTTCTTCCATGTTGTCTCCTGTTATTTGCTTCAACGATGTTTATTTAATATGCTGCAGATTGACAATCACCAAGTCGTTGGGCTGAAGACCTTCAACCACGGCAATCCCATCTTTGACCGCCAGAACCCGTACCGGTTTGCAGATTACTTCTTCGCCATTGAGACAATATATCCCTTTTTCCTTACCCTTGACCAGCAGAGATTTCTCCGGCACCAGATAACCCTGGGGCGAAGACACGGTCAACACTGCTTCCGCTTGCCGGATATGCAACAACTCTTCTCTGAAATGAGGGGTTTCAACCAAAACCACCAGTTTCTCAAAATCTTGCTTGCTGGCAATTACACGGCATTTTCCCAAGACCCGGTCGTTCACCTGCAGGCTGACCGTCTGACCCGGTTCCAAGGCAGGATTATCCTGGTGCTGCGTGAATTGCAGCAGCAAACGGGTCGGTGCCAGATTGTCGACAATTTTATATACACCCTGCCCGGGTTTGAATTCCGTCGCAGGATCATGCTGTTGTATACGATAGGCAAAGGTCTCCGGGCCAACAGCCGATAGCTGAATGTTCTGCAACACTTCTTCCAGGCCATCAATTCGGCGGGTAAACAAGCCGCTGGCAGCAGCCCGCAGGGTGCTCTTTTCACCCTGGCTCAGATAGTATCCCAGCGGTGTATTGATACCGATCTTGCTGCCGTCGTTGACCAGATTTTCAAAAAAGCCGGCAGCAGGGGCCCGGAAAACTTTTTCCCGGCGCAGAACCAAAGCCTCTCCCGACAATTTTTGTTCAATGACCCCATATTGGGCCAATACGGTATCCCGCTGATGTTTACTGTAGGCAGCCAGCAAATGTCGTCCGGCCAGATAGACCAGGCTGACTGCCAGGGCTACGGCAGCAACGGTAACCAGCATTCGCAGGAACGAATCGATGGTTCGTACCCGCTCGTTCCTTGCCTTTCTCTTTGACATGATTTCCTCCCTGCCGGAGGGTCATATCGCTGACAGTTTCGAAAAAAGCTTGGACGATGACAATCTCTGCAGCCGCGTTACAGCGCGATAAAACTTACTCCGAACGTTGAACCTTTGCCAACTTCGCTTTCCACAAATACTTCACCGCCATGAGATTCAACGATGTGTTTCACAATCGACAGACCCAGACCGGTCCCTCCCTGGCGGCGGGTACGGGCTTTGTCAACCCGGTAAAACCGTTCAAAAATCCGCGGCAGACTATCGCGGGGGATGCCGACCCCGGTATCGGTTATGGTCAGGAGCAACCGACTGTCATTTTTTTTGCAGCGGATGACGATGCTGCCGTTCTCCGGCGTAAATTTAATGGCATTGTCGAGCAAATTGATAAAAACCTGGTTGAGCAGGTCTTCATCGGCCTGAATATAGGAATGATCATTGCGATAGATTAAATCCACCCGCAGAGATTTTTCACTGATCTGCGGCCCGAGAATATTCAAAACATTGCGCATTGAGGTCAGCATGCAGACCGGCTTGGGACGCATCATTCTTTCCTTGGACTCAATCGCCGACAAGCTCAGCATGTCCTCAATGAGACGGCTCAAACGGTAGGTTTCTGCATCAATGATGGATAAAAACCGGCGGCACTGGTCGCTGTTTTCCATGGCGCCATCCAGCAGGGTCTCCACAAATCCTTTGATGGAGGTCAGCGGAGTGCGTAATTCATGGGAAACGTTGCCTAAAAACTCGGAGCGCATCTGTTGAAAATTACGAGCATCGGTCACATCATGAAAAACTGCCACCACTCCATTGATCTGATTTTTCTCGTTTTTCAGGGCGCTGACATGGATTCGGTGGATTTGGGTACTCGGCAACAGCATCATCTCGGTAAATACTTCCTTGCCGGTACGTAAAACGTTTCTTGTCATGCGGATAACATCCTTGTTGTCCGTGATATGATCGATGCTCTGGCCAATCAGCACGCCGTCGCGAATCATAAAGAGGTTTTCCGCAGCCCGGTTGGCCAGCACGACTTCAGCCTCCCCATTGAGGACCAGGACAGCTTCAGCCATGTTGCCCAGGATTTCATTCATTACTGTATTTCCCTGTACAGTCGTCAGCATACGCATCACCTTCTGGACACGGGGCCGTCTTTTTCTACGAATTTATAGCCTACCCCGCGTACGGTTTCAATATATTGCGGATAATTGGAATCATCATGCAGCTTTTGCCGCAGATGCCGAACGTGGACATCCACGGTACGGGTATCACCGGAAAACTCATAGCCCCATACTTTGGCCAGCAACAATTCCCGAGTAAAGACCCGACCTTGATTGGAGGTCAGCAATCTCAGCAGTTCAAATTCCTTGGGGGTCAGTTCCATTTTGACTTCGCCCATGAAAGCTTCATGTTTGTCCGCCACCAGGGTGAGGTCCTTAAAAACATAGGCCTTGGCCCCCACCGCCTTTTCGTCGGCCAATAGTTTGACCGCGCGCAGCCGGGCATTGACGCGGGCCACCAGTTCACGCGGGCTGAAAGGTTTGGTGATATAATCATCGGCCCCTGTTTCCAGGCCAAGAATGGTGTCAAACTCCTCTCCCTTGGCAGTCAGCATGATGATGGGGATGGTCTTGCAGACATTGTCCTGTTTTACATTGCGGCACACTTCCAGTCCATCCATTTTGGGCAGCATAATATCCAGAATGATCAGATCCGGCAATTCTGCTTTGGCCTTTTTCAA
>DAOTHZ010000084.1:0-7866 GCA_035447945.1 Syntrophomonas sp. | reverse complement strand
CTCCTTTAAGACTGACATAGGTTTGCGGCACATCGCCCACAATTACTGTCTCCGTCATGGGAATCGTTGAAACCACTAGGATTTCTTTGCCCATCAAGGGCACGGCGATTTTTATTCTGGTTTTCACTTTCATGTAAATTCGGTGGCGGGTTTGATTGATTCCTGCCTCTTCGAATCTGTCATCAACTTCTATAAAAACCTGGCTGGCTGGCATAACCCTGACACCCAAACGAGGTCCTCTGCCTGCCAGTAAAGTGATTCCCGTGATCTGTCCGAGCGGGATCTTGATTTGATCAGCATTCGCTTGCTTGAGCCCGGCCAGAATTGCTTTGTTGGCCAGGGCCATGTACCGGTTTAAAATAACCGTGTTGGCCTGCAGCATTACAATCCTGCCCTGATCGTCTTTGTGTATATGAACAATGTCATTGTACTCGGTTGCCTGGCCCAGTTGTTCATAAACTGCCCGGGTTACGATTTCAACGGTACGAATTTCCGCCTGGGTTTGTGCTAATTCCAACAGACTCTTTTTAATCCTGAAGTCAATCATCACGATTGAAGCAAGCAAAACCAACAGCAATACCAATACGGCTGCCTTTTGTCTTCTGCGATAATACAAGCCCTGCGCCTCCTTTTTCATCTCGGGGGCTGTTCATAACACCGGATGACTAGCCTTTTGGATTCATCAATCAATATATATATATATGAAAAACAGAACTACTTGGTGCACATTTTTCGCCATCCATCCAAAGCAGTGCTGAAGATTCGGCGATACAGACTTTTTTTCGGCAGAAAAGTCATGACAGTGCCTGGTTTGATAAATAAACCGGGATGCGCTACCATAGATTAAGAAATTCGGGATGACATTCCCCCCGGCAGACTGCCGCTCACAGGATGCATGCTGTTTTCATTTCACAAAGGAGGAGTAACTGAATGGGCGAGATGAGAGTACGTTTTGCGCCCAGTCCTACAGGGACTTTACATATCGGCGGAGCCCGCACCGCTTTGTTTAATTGGTTGCTGGCCCGCAGTCAGCAGGGCAGCCTGGTGTTGCGTCTGGAAGATACCGACCTGGAACGTTCCACCGCTGAATCCGCACACGGCATCGTGGAAGGGTTGCGCTGGCTGGGGCTGGATTGGGATGAAGGTCCGGATATCGGCGGACCTTATGGTCCTTACCGGCAAAGCGAGCGTTTGTCCATTTATCAGCACTATCTCCAACAGTTGCTGGATTCCGGTCATGCGTATTACTGTTTTTGTACGGCAGATGAATTGCGCCGCCAGCGCGAGTCTGCCCGGCATGACCAGGATGCTTTCAGATATGACGGTACTTGCCGCAGCCTTAGTGCGACTGAAGTAGCCCATCGACTCTCCCTGGGCTTAAAGCCGACGGTTCGCTTCAAGATGCCGCAACAAGGCATCACCGCTGTCCATGACCTGGTGCGGGGCCAGGTGGAATTTCAAAACGATTTGATCGACGACTTTATCATCGCCAAATCAGATGGATGGCCAACTTATAATTTCGCGGTGGTGGTTGATGACTTCACCATGCAGATCAGCCATGTCATCCGAGCCGAAGAGCATCTACCCAATACCCCCAAACAACTGCTGATTTATCAGGCGCTGGGATTGACTCCACCGCAATTTGCCCATGTATCCATGATCCTCGCGCCTGATCGCAGTAAACTGTCCAAGCGGCATGGTGCCACTTCAGTGCAGGAATTCCGTGATCAGGGATACCTGCCGCAGGCCTTGGTCAACTATCTGGCCCTGCTGGGCTGGTCCCCGGGTGATGATCTTGACCTTATGGACAGAGAGGAAATGATCCGGCGCTTTGATCTTGCCCATTTCTCCAAATCGGCTGCCATCTATGACATCGAAAAACTGGCCTGGATGAACGGTCACTATCTAGCTGAACTAAGCGCGGAAGACATCCTGTCCAGGGTGAAAGAGGAGGCGTGGGCGCGCGGCTGGTTAACGACTGATAATCACGCCTATTTTATCAAAATAATCACCCTGCTGCGCAGCCGGATCAGAATTATCCAGGAATTGTGGCCTGCAGCTGAATATTTCTTTGCGGAGCCCCAGCTTTATGATGAAAAAGGTGTAGACAAGTATTTCCGCCAATCCGCTTGTCGGGAAAGATTGGCGGCAGTTAAATCGCTTATGGACATGCAACCGTTTGATGCCGGACAAATTGAGCAGGCCATCCGCTCCCGGGCAGAAGCAATGGGCTTGAAAGCGGCTGAACTGATTCATCCCACCCGCCTGGCACTGACCGGGCGCACCAATACCCCCGGCCTTTTTGAAATCATGGAATTGTTGGGACCAGAGGTTTGTTCCCGCCGATTGGCCCGGGCGCTAGCTTTTATTGAGGCATTTAAATAATTCGTCATTTTTTTTAAGCGAGTCTGCCATAACCCTTTGACATTATATAAACCCTGTATTATAATATTTTTTGCGCGGAACAATAGCGCTTGCAGCCCAATGGTGTAGTGGTAGCACGACTGACTCTGGATCAGTTCGCCAGGGTTCGAATCCTTGTTCGGCTGCCATTTTTATGGTCCCATCGTCTAGAGGCCCAGGACGCCGCCCTCTCAAGGCGGAGACAGGGGTTCGACTCCCCTTGGGACTACCATAAATAATCCCGGGCAGCACCCCCGGAGGAAGAGCAAATCCCGCCCTTGAGCATACTTATGGTATGTTCGCAGAGCGGGATTTTCATTACAAAATGAGGTGATTCGTTTGCGTACTTTGGTAGCAACTGCCTTGGTCAACTCCAAAGGCAAGGATATTTATTGTACCGCCAAAAAAATTACGGACAAGCATATGGACTACATCAGAAACTATGACCGTAAAACACTGGAAGAAATCGGCTTTGTATTCATCAAAATGATGTCGCTTGATTATCCCAATGTAAAAGGTCATGCCATCTTTTTTGAAGGTCACATTAATGATATCATGCCGGCGCTTAAATCACTAGGGAAGCGTTACTAAACCATTTGCCAGTTTCAATCAGCACCGAATCAAATAGCGGCTTTTTGTTGCAGAAAAACGGGGAATGCGTGGTTACATGCCTTTCCCGTTTTTTCATCCGTTACCTGTTCGTCTTCCAGAGTTGTTTCTCCGTCGTATTCACCAGACCCAGGCAGTATCGTCAGGGATGCAAGTTTATTCGGTGTTCAACGTAATATGGCAAAAGAAAGTTGTTTATCGCGCTTTGAAGTTATGTAATAATGAAACGAGAAGCGTCTGTACGCAATTATATCAAAGAAAGGTTCTATTCATGCCGGACGATTTTTATCTTGATTATAAGTATGATTACCCCCAACCTCCCCCGCGCAGCAAATGGAAAACCATTTTTTCCTTCCTGCTGTTCGCCGGTATAGGGTTGTTTTTGGGGGTCATCGTTTATTCGGCTTATGCGCTGCCAGCCTTTAATGAAGAACAGTTGACCGGTGCCAACGCCAGTCTGTTGTATGATGACCAAGGCAAAATATTCTGGCGCGTACATGCGGAAGAAGACCGTACCTCAATTGAACTGGACAAGGTTCCCGACAGCCTGATTAAAGCGTTTATTGCCACCGAGGACAAGGAATTCTACAATCATCACGGGGTCAATTACAAAGGCATTGCCCGTGCCCTGCTGAGCAATCTTCAGTCCCGTGATCTGACTGGTCAGGGCGCCAGTACCATCACCCAGCAGTTGGCCCGCGATGCTTTTCTCAGTCAGGAAAAAACCTGGCAGCGAAAGGTAAAGGAGATACTGCTGGCCTATAAATTGGAGTCTCTGTATTCCAAAGACGAAATTCTCGAGCTCTATCTCAATAAAATCTACTTTGGGGCCGGGGCCTATGGCGTGCAGGCAGCGGCCAACAAATATTTTGCCAAGGATATCTCCGAACTGAATCTGGCGGAATCCTCCCTGCTGGCTGGACTGGTGCAAAGCCCAAGTCGTTATGATCCCTATCAAAACCTGGAAGCAGCCAAAGCCAGACAATGGTTGGTGCTGCTTAGTATGCGTGACAGCCATTTTATCAGTTACAGTGAAGCGGAAGAAGCCCATCAGGCTGAGCTCGTTTTAAAATCGGGTCAGAGCAATTCCATGAATTATGGCTTTTTTATCGATGCAGTTATCGAAGAATCCATAAAACACTTGTCCAAAGTAAAGGGCTATAAAGATGCCGATGCCATGATCTACAGTTCCGGTTTAAAGATCCATACCACCATGGACGCAGCCCTGCAAAAACATGCAGAAGAGTATTTTAAGGATCCAGCCCATTTTCCCAGTGAAACCAAGAATAACAATCCGATTCAGGTTGGCATGGCCATCTTTGATCACAGCAACGGTGAGATCAAGGCCATTATGGGAGGCCGTGAGTATACCAATCAGCGCGGTTTTAACCGGGCCACCAGTGCCTTTCGCCAGCCTGGTTCGGCCATCAAACCTTTGACGGTCTATGCGCCGGCATTGGAAAAAGGCTACATGCCTTACACCGTCCTGGATGATTCGCCCATTTCCTATAAGGTTAATAACGAAATATGGTCGCCCAAAAATTATGATCATAGCTACCGCGGCCTAATCTCCATGCGGACAGCGGTGCAGTATTCTGTGAACACCTATGCGATTCAGTTGCTGGATAAAGTTGGCATAAGCAATGGATACGAAACAGGCAAGGCACTGGGTCTGAATCATCTGGTGAATACACCCGGGAGAAATGATCTGGGGTTGTCGCCGCTGGCGCTGGGCAGTCTTACCAAAGGGGCTTCCCCGGTTGAAATGGCGGCCGCCTATGGCAGTTTCGGCAATGGCGGATATTATGCCCAACCCCATTTTATCACCAAAATTACGGATCACCACGGGCGGGTTCTCTATGCGTACAAACAGCCCATGAAGCGTGCCTTGAGCGCCGATACCGCCTGGCTGATGAACAGCATGCTGCAGACTGTGGCCAACAGCGGCACCGGAACCAACGGCAAGGTGCCGGGAGTGCCAACCGGAGGCAAAACCGGTACGTCGGAGAACAACAATGATTGTTGGTTCTGCGGGCTCACGCCGTTATACTCCGGGGCTGTCTGGATGGGTTATGACGAAACATACACGATGCAGAATCAATATGGCGGCGGTTATCCGGCCAAACTGTTCCGGTCCATGATGCAGAAGGCGCATGAAGACAAGGAATATCAGCCCTGGGCCAAGCCGCACAATGTTGTCCTGACCAGTATTTGCAGCAAATCAGGCAAGCTGCCTTCCTCCAGTTGCCCGGACGAGCAGATCATCAGCGAATACTGTGTTGGCAAATACATCCCTAAAGATGTATGTACCCTTCACCAGAAAGTTACTATCTGTAGAGAGTCCGGTAAACTGGCAACCAAGTACTGTCCTGACATTTATGATCAGGCGATGGTGCAGGCCAAGCCCGGCAGCGCAGAGGAGACCAAAATACCGACCGAAACCTGTGATATTCATACCAGCTTTACGATTCAGAGTCTGTTTAAAAACACCGTCAAAATATGCACCGATCCCCGCCATGAAGGAAAATTATATCAGGCAGTCACTCCTCATGGCGGTCAAAGCGGTGGTTGTCCTCCGGCAATGATTAAGGAAGTCGTGGTCAATCCCGGGCAGCATTTGGCCCCTTGTCCGCTGAAGGATCACCAGATTCACAAAGGCCCCGGTCATGACCTGATTGATAACCAAGCTGAATAGAACAACCAAGGGGAAGGAAAACATCACCAGCGATTTTTCCTTCCCCTTTTCTTTTTTATCCAATGATATGAAAGCTATTTTAACGAAATCACCGTTACGCCAAAGCCGCCCTCGGCAATAGCGCCGTCGCGGAATTCACTGACAAAATGATGGTTCTGTAAATGGCTGCGGATTGCCCGGCGCAATGCTCCGGTTCCTTTGCCGTGAATGATTCTGACCTTTTCGATGCCAGCCAGAGCTGCGTCATCAAGGTATTTGTCCAGCTCTTCCAGCGCCTCTTCGGCGTATTTGCCGCGCAGGTCCAGTTCCGGAGAAATATGACGGGCTTTCTCCACAAATGTCTGCTGATAGCGCTGGGGCTTTTCCGGTTGGAGCTGGGCAGGCAACAGTTGTTCGCGATTAACGGAAAGCCGGGTGGCACCAATTTGCACCATTACATCTCCCTGATTGTTGGGGGCTTCCAACACATAGCCAAACTGCCTGATGCTTTTTAACTGTACATAATCACCGGCCTTGAAATCGTCACTGGCAAGACCTTCCTCATCATCTTCAAAAGAAACGCTCAGATTCCTGAGTCGTTTGCGTTTTTCCTCAACTTCATGCCATTTGGGTGGCTTTTCTTTTTCTTTTAATATTCCTTTCAGCTCGTCAATGGCTTCATTGGCTTCCCGTTTGATGGCTCGTACATAACTGTCCGCTTCCTGACGGGCTTTGCGCATGATCTCATTTTTCATGGTCAACAGGGTTTCCCGTTCAGACGATAATTCCCGGCGCTCTCTTTCAAGATCACGCTGGCCTTTCTCCAATTCACGGCTGCTTTCTTCAAAACTGTAGCGGCTTTCTTTCAATTGACGAATCATGTCCCCAATCTCTCTTTCCCGTTCGGGGACCAAACTGCGTGCCTGCTCGACGATTGCCTGCTCCAGGCCCAAGCGGGAGGCAATGGCAAAGGCATTGCTCTGGCCAGGGGTACCGATGGTCAACTCGTAGGTCGGAAGCAAGGTCACAGGATTAAATTCCACACAGGCATTTTCCACCCGCTGATTCTGGTAGGCAAAGGTTTTCAGTTCACTCTGGTGGGTGGTCACAACGACTTTGGCCTGCAGGTTTTTCAATCGTTGCAAAATGGCCCGGGCCAAGGCTGCGCCTTCGTGCGGGTCAGTTCCGGCGCCCAGTTCGTCCAACAGCACCAGCGATCCTTTGCCGGCCTGCTGCAGAATGCGAATCATATTTTTCATATGCGAGGAAAACGTGCTCAATGATTGTTCGATACTCTGTTCATCGCCGATATCAACATAAATGTTTTTAAAAACCGAGAGCTGACTGTCCTCCCTGGCCGGCACAAACAAGCCGCTCATAGCCATTACGGTTAAAAGACCTACTGTCTTCAAAACCACTGTCTTGCCACCGGTATTGGGTCCGGTAATGACCAGCAAATCAAAGGTCTGCCCCAGGTTTATATTGATCGGCACCGCCTGCCTGCCCAACAATGGATGACGGGCTTTTTGCAGATCGATCATGCCGCGATCGTTGATACGCGGCCGAAAACTATTCATATTGTAGGCCAGATTGGCCCGGGCAAAAATAACGTCCAGTTCCTCCAGAATTTCGTTGTTGGTCTGCAATTCATCGGAAGACACTGAAACTGCTGCACTCAGCTCCCGGAGGATACGTTCGATCTCTCTTTGTTCCTCGATCTGCATGCTTTTAATCTTGTTGTTGTGTTCAACCACCGGCAGCGGCTTGATAAAAACCGTCGCCCCGCTGGCTGATTCATCATGGACGATGCCTTTTACTTCATTGCGATATTCCTGCTTGACCGGTACCACGTATCGTCCAGCACGTTCTGTTACCAGCGCATCCTGCAACAGGTTCTGGTTGTTGCCGGAACGGATAAAATTCTGCAAGTAATCCTTGATCCGCAAACGACTGGTTTCGATTTGCTTGCGGATACTGCGCAAAGCTGAGGAAGCGTCATCACGAATCGTTCCATCCTCGTCCACTGCATCGCTGATCATCTGTTCCAGGGTTTTATTTTCCGTTAAACCGCTGCCGATGTTTTTCAAGATCCGGGCGGACGGTGTCGCGGTATATTTTATGGCCAATCGCGAGGCGCGCAGCAAATGATAGACGTCAATCAGCTCGGCGGGTGACAGAAT
>DAOTHZ010000083.1:0-8134 GCA_035447945.1 Syntrophomonas sp. | reverse complement strand
GCCATTAGCGCTCGTTTCTCCAAGAGGCCATCAGCTATGCTGTGGCCTACATTGGAAAAATCCATTTCGTATGAATAATAAAAATGTCTAAATTGCAGGAAATTAAGAAAAGATATGGAAATAATAGTTGGGGAGTGTTATATGAAAGCATGCGCACTGTTATGTGAAGTAACAAGAAAGTGTGCCTTGCCGATAAGAAAAGGAGGTGGAAATATCCGAAATGTAAGCGAAGAACTAATTGCACATGTGACTAGAAATGCTGACGGGAGTTGGCGAACACCTCAAACCCTGGAGGAACATTTGGAGAAGACTGCGCAGAAAGCTGAACTTTTTGCAAGTAAATTCGACTCGGGGGTGTGGGGAAAAACCATTAGCTGGGCTCATGATGTCGGCAAAGGAAGACCTGCCTGGCAAAATTCTATCAGGTTCAGAACGGGATTTAACGCATTCGATGAGGAAGCAGGTCTGGAAGGAATGCCGGGTAAGATTCCTCATGCTATCCAGGGGGCAATGTTGGCAGAACAGATATTCGGCAAACAGAGAGGGAGAATAATGGCGTATTGTATCGCGGGCCATCACGCGGGATTGCCGGATTGGTCCAGCGCTGCTGGTACTGGAAAGGCTTCATTGGAGTATCAAGAATCTCAGGCTCCGGGACTGGATGATATTGATCCCTCAATTGTCGATGGGTTATCTTCGCTGGAACCCGGGATGCCACCATGGAAATTTGCAAATGGACTGGACATGCCTTTATGGATAAGAATGCTCTTTTCCTGCTTGGTAGATGCTGATTTTCTGGATACCGAATCGTATATGGATCATGATAAAGCGTCTTTGCGAGGCGAATACGCTCCATTGGGTCTGCTTCTGGAACGCTTCAACGAGTATAACCTGAAACTTGATCGAGACTCAGATAATACCACCGTTAATGAGATTAGACGAAAAGTACGATCCAAGTGTATTCAAATGGCTGCAGAGGATCAAGGCATCTTTTCTCTAACCGTACCTACCGGAGGAGGGAAAACCCTTTCCAGTCTTGCCTTTGGGCTTAACCATGCGATTAAGCACAGTCTTGACCGCATCATTTATGTCATCCCTTACACGAGTATCATCGAGCAGAATGCAGAAGTATTTCGGGCAGTTGTGGGCTCCGAGCAGGTGGTCGAACATCACTCCAATCTGGACGAGAAGGATTCGACTTACCCCTCACGATTAGCGGCTGAGAATTGGGATGCCCCGATAATTGTTACCACCGCAGTACAGTTCTTCGAGTCGCTGTTTGCCTCCCGCCCCGGACGCTGCCGCAAGCTCCACAATATAGCTCGTTCAGTGGTTGTGTTGGATGAAGCTCAACTGCTGCCGGCCAAATTTTTGCAGCCCATCCTAGATACTATGCAACTGCTGTCGGATCGCTACCGAGTCAGCTTCGTCATATCCACAGCCACGCAACCTGCATTTGGCCAGCGCATGATAGGTGATAGTAAGTTTCGGGGATTGAAAAATATAAGAGAAATCATGGGGAGTCCGGAAGAAGTCGATCAGATCTATAGAGGCTTGGAGAGGTATCAGGTGTATTTTCCGCCCGATCTGCAGGTCAAATCGGAATGGGAGGACATTGCCCGGGAGTTGAAACAATATGAGCAGGTTTTATGCGTGGTATCCGACCGAAAAAGCTGCCGGGAACTGTATAGTCTGATGCCGACTGGAACCTATCATCTGTCTGCCTTAATGTGTGGGCAGCATCGCAGCGAGGTCATAACCCAAATCAAGCAAAAGATCAGAGACGGGAGCCCGGTTCGGGTTATTAGTACGCAGTTAGTGGAAGCAGGCGTCGACCTTGATTTTCCGATTGTTTACAGAGCTTTTGCCGGTCTTGATTCGATCGCTCAAGCGGCAGGGCGCTGTAACCGGGAAGGCAAGCTGCCTCAGCCAGGAAGAGTGGTTGTTTTTATACCACCTCGTCCAGCCCCGATGGGGATTCTGCGCAAGGCAGCAGAAACCACAGTGAATATAGTGAACGGCAACCGAGAAGATCCCGTGCACCATAGTCTGTTTGGTAGGTTTTTTTCAGAGCTGTATTGGAAAATCAACTCGTTAGATGAAAATAACATCATTAAATTGCTTGACCCCAAGCAGAACGATATTAAAGAATGCAGCATGTATTTCCGGACTGCTGCTGCCCGTTTCCGCCTCATCGATGAGTCCACTCACGCTATAGTAGTGCCTTACCATGATGGTGCAGCTCTGATTGATTCGTTGAAAACCAATGGGCCTGATTGGCGCTTACTGCGTAAACTGCAGCGCTACACTGTGAATATCTATGACCAAGAGTTCGATCAAATGATGAAACGGGACGCTTTGTTTGAAGCATCTCCTGGTGTCTTCGCGCTAATGTCAGATGCTGACTACCACCCGGACATTGGTCTGATGGTAGAGCCTTATTTTGATCCAGATAGATTTATCTTATAGAAAGGAGTTGGTGTATTTGTGCAGGTGGTGTTTGGAAGTGTGGGGGGATTACGCATGCTTCACCCGTCCAGAGATGAAGGTCGAGCGGGTAAGCTATGACGTAATGACCCCGTCAGCAGCCCGAGCAATATTCGAGGCTATCCTATGGAAACCGGCTATCCGCTGGAATGTAACCCGGATAGATGTACTGAATCCCATTAAGTGGATATCAGTTCGCCGTAATGAGGTAGGCCGAATTGTATCGGAACCAACTGCTAAGCAGATGTCAGGAGTCGTAGGCGCTCCGATGGGTATTTTTATCGAAGATGAACGTCAACAACGGGCGGGGTTGTTCCTGCGAGATGTAAGATACCGAATCTACGCATATTTTGATTTTCTTTCCCCTGAAGAACGTAAGACCAATTATACTGCTGCTCCCGAATTGTGGGCTGATGCTGGAGAGCAGTCGGAGGTGCAGCGATTAGATGAAAAGGAAGCCAAGTATGCCGCCATGTTCGAGCGGCGTGCTCGCAAAGGTCAATGTTTTCACCGGCCTTACTTGGGATGCCGGGAGTTCGCCTGCGACTTTAAGTTGATAAAAAACCCGCAGGAAGAGCCAGCCGAAACAATCAATGTCACTATGGATCTGGGTTATATGTTATACGACCTCGATTTCACTCAAGATGCGAGCAATCCTAACCCGCTATTCTTCAGGGCGCAAATGAATAATGGGGTTATCAATACCGACCGAAGGGAGGTGGATGTCAGGGGATGATATTACAGGCGTTAAAAGAGTATTACGACCGCAAAGCAGCCAATCAAGAAATTGCCCGGGACGGGTGGATAAAGGGGAACATTGATTTTCTTATAAGTCTCGATCCGGAAGGGAACATATTGAACATATCGGATTTACGAGAACAAAAGGGGAAAAAGCTCGTTCCCCGCATGTTGGAATTGCCCAACATCGGCAAACAGGCATTAAAACACACGAACAGCGGGAATGATGGTAATTTGCTCTGGGATAATGCATCATTCGTGTTCGGACTTGGACCCAAAGGAGATATTCGCCTGCAAAGCATGATCGATGCCATCGATGAGTGGCTCGGTCCATGTGACGATGTTGGAATTGCAGCTGTTCGAAAGTTTCTTACCAATGGTCTAGCGGACCGTTCACATTTTGACAAGGTGTTGAATAACTCCGAATATGGTGAAATTCTTAATCAAGGCAATGCCCGAATTACTTTCCAGGTGCCTCTAACCGGTTTCAACCTGGTCATCGACTCTCCTGCAGTATCACAAGCTCTCGAGTCTGCGGGCCAAAACATTTTTCCGGGCTGTGTAATCGGGACATGTCTGGTAACGGGGCAAGAGGGTGTTGTAATTGAAGCCACCCATCCTGTTACCAAAGGCGTATGGGGAGCACAGACTGCAGGGGCGAGTATTGTCAGTTTTAACAAAGACGCGTTCAATTCATATAAGAAACGACAGAGCTATAATGCTCCAGTAAGTAAAACAGCAGCGTCACAATATACCAAGGCATTAAATACTTTGCTGGAATCGTCCAGCCAATGTATGCACATCGGCGACGCATCCACCGTCTTCTGGTCAGAAAAGAGATCTTCATTCGAAGCAGATTTTTCATTGTTTTTCAATGAACCACCGAAAGATAATCCCGATGTTGGAACAGAAAAAGTGAAATCTCTATTCGAATCAGTTAGCAGCGGCAGCTATCTTGATGATGACGGAGATGATCGGTTTTATGTATTAGGCCTAGCTCCAAATGCTGCCAGAATCGCTGTCCGTTATTGGCAAATTGGGACTATCGCAGAGTTTGCCTGCCGCATCAGACAGTACTTCGAAGACTTCTCCATAGTCAAACCACCGAACGAGCCAGAGTTCTATTCAATCTGGCGGATTTTGGTTAATATCTCTACTCAAGATAAAAGTGAAAATATCCCGCCAAATCTTGCCGGGGATTTCATGACCGCGATTCTGCAGGGAACTCCTTTTCCATCTACACTACTTCAAGCGTGTCTAAGAAGAATTCGCAGCGATGTCCAAAACCGTGTGAAGCCGGTGCGGGCAGCGTTGCTGAAGGCATATTTGAATCGTTATCAAAGATTCTATCCTAATCCAAATCAGAGGGAGGTAAGGAAGCAATTGGATATCAATCAACCATCAATTGGGTACCAATTAGGACGGTTATTCGCTGTCCTGGAAAAGATTCAGGAAGAGGCTAACCCAGGCATCAACGCAACCATAACCGAACGTTTTTATGGTGCGGCCTGCGCAACTCCGGTTACGGTTTTTGCCAATCTGATCCGGCTCAAGAACCATCACCTAGCTAAGATAGAAAACAAGGGGCGGGTAATAAATTTTGAAAAGCTGCTCGGTGAAATAATGGGAAGACTCAATGATTTCCCCGCCCATCTGGATATACAAGAACAGGGCCGTTTTGCCATAGGTTACTATCATCAGCGACAGGCGTTTTTCCAGCCCAAGGCTGAAGGCAAGGACAATTAATCAATTAATTTAGAGAGGGTGAAGTCTATAATGATAGCAGATTTTGATAAACGTTATGACTTTGTGATTTTTTTCGATGTAAAGGATGGCAATCCCAACGGCGACCCTGATGCAGGCAACCTGCCACGTATCGATGCCGAGACTGGTCATGGATTGATAACCGATGTCTGCATTAAACGAAAAGTCAGAAACTATGTGACCCTTAAGGAAAATGATAAGCCCCCCTATAGTATCTTCATTAAGGAAAAATCCGTTCTCAACAACACCATCCAGCAAGCCTATGACAGTCTGCAAATTAACCTCAGTGAACCGCCGACTGATGCTACTGATGGCAAAAAACGCAACAAGACTGGACAGGGTCAGGGTAAGGAAATTGATCGTGCCCGGCGGTTCCTTTGCCAAAATTTCTATGATATCAGGGCGTTTGGAGCGGTCCTCTCGACCGGTGCCAATGCGGGCCAAGTACGCGGTCCAGTCCAGTTGACATTTGCCCGCTCCGTAGATCCCATTGTAACTCTGGAGCACAGCATAACCAGAATGGCGGTGGCAACTGAAGCCGAGGCTGAGAAACAAGGTGGCGACAACCGCACAATGGGAAGGAAATTTACGGTTCCCTACGGATTATATCGTGCTCATGGATTTGTTTCCGCTCCCCTAGCTGCCCAGACAGGGTTTTCATCTACGGATCTGGAACTGTTCTGGGAAGCACTGACCAACATGTTCGAGCATGACCGTTCTGCCGCTCGTGGTTTAATGGGAACCAGGAAGTTATTCATATTCGAACACTCGTCGAAGATGGGCAATGCCCCAGTTCAACAACTCTTTGATGCAATTACCGTTAAGCAGGTTGACACTGGCAAGCCGGCTCGTGATTTTAGGGATTATGATGTTTCGATAAATATGGAACAGATACCTCAGGGTGTGAACGTGATAGTGAGATAAACAGATGGGGCTATATTCCGAAGAAGAGCTTCTGCCCATTTCCGGTCTGCAGCACCTAGCTTTTTGTGAGCGACAGTGGGCGTTGATCCATGTTGAGCAGCAGTGGCGGGAGAACCAACGGACAGCAGAAGGGCGTATCGTACATGAAAGGGTGCATGATCCCTCCTATAAACCACATAAACCTGGTTGGAAGGTTGTTCGCAGCATGCAGCTGCAGTCTCTGCGCCTCGGGCTTTTCGGTGAAGCAGACGTAGTCGAATTCTTTATAAGGAAGACTTCACAGGAACCAGGGGACGTGGGGGAATTGTCATCGCCCAGGCCGGTTGAATACAAGCGGGGAAAAAGCAAAAAGGGTGATTATGACCGCATCCAATTATGTGCTCAAGCCATGTGCCTGGAAGAAATGATGAACTGCCATATCGACGAGGGTGATTTGTACTACGCTGAGACCAGGCGGCGCGAGGTAGTAAGATTAGATGATGAACTCAGAAGTGTGGTAACCAAATTGTCCGAGAAAATGCATCGTTTGTACCGAGAAGGAATAACCCCCCGACCTGATAAGAAACTCAGTGTCTGCCGGACGTGTTCCATGGTTAATATTTGTCTTCCCAAAATACGCTCGCAGGCCAGCGGAGAATCCTATTGGCGTGAGGTATTGGAGACTGTCGCGCCGATGGATGATTGAGGTGATTTATTGAGAAGATTGCTGAACACGTTGTATATCACAAATCCGGAATCCTATCTGGCTAAAGAAGGCGAAAACATTCTGGTTCGAATTGATGATCAGACGGTATTTCGGGTACCATGTCATAATCTTGAGGGAATCGTTTACTTTGGCTACCCGGGCGCAAGTCCAGCCTTGCTGGGTTTATGTGCAGAAAGAGGGATAACCGTGAGTTTCCTGACCGAGCACGGAAGGTTTTTGGCCCGGATAGAAGGACCTCAGAGTGGCAATGTCCTGTTGCGGCGTAGGCAATATCGTCTCGCTGATGACGAAAACTTGTCACCGTCAGTGTCCAGGTATTTTATTGCCGCTAAAATCCTAAACAGCCGAAACGTCCTGCTGCGTGGACGCCGCGACCACCCGGAGCAAACTGGGGAGAAGATGAACGCCAATATTGCCATGATGGGGCGCATGGCCAAGGCGGTTTTTGAATGTAAGAAACTGGATGACGTGCGCGGTATAGAGGGTGATATTGCCCAACGTTATTTTGAGCAGCTGGACCATCTGATCCTGGAGGACAAAGAGGAGTTTTTTATGAACGGGCGCAATCGAAGACCGCCTTTGGACAAGTTTAATGCCTTGCTGTCTTTTTTCTATACTCTGCTGGTTCATGAATGCCGTGCTGCTCTGGAAAGCGTCGGACTTGACCCCGCTGTCGGATTCCTGCACCGAGATCGCCCTGGGCGTCCCAGCCTGGCACTTGATCTGATGGAGGAGTTCCGGGCTTATCTCGGTGATAGGATGGCTCTTTCCGTAATCAACCGCAAGCAGGTGTGTCGGGATGACTTCGTTGTCAATGCCAACCGGGCGGTCTACCTAAAGCCCGATCCCAGGAAGAGCCTCTTAACTGTATGGCAAAAACGCAAACAGGAAGAGATTGTGCATCCTTTTTTGGGTGAAAAGGTGCCGATAGGATTACTGCCGTACACTCAGGCCTTGTTGTTGGCCAGATACTTGCGCGGTGATTTGGACGCCTATCCGGCCTTTGTTTGGAAATGAGGTGATAGCCATGATGGTTCTGATTACCTACGATGTAAGCACTACTAATCCTGCCGGCCAGAAGAGGTTGAGAATGGTCGCCAAAAAGTGTGTAGATTATGGCCAGCGGGTACAGAATTCGGTCTTCGAATGCCTGCTTGAACCGGCTCAATTCGTGAAATTGCGAAATGAACTGGAAGATATCATCGATAAGAACAGAGACAGTTTAAGGTTTTATTATTTAGGGGCCAATTGGAAGCGGAGAGTTGAACATGTAGGTGCCAAAGCCGGTTATGATCCGGAAGGGACACTAGTGATTTAGCGCGAACCGCAAGTGATTGGAAAATCACGGAATGTTCGCGATGGCTTAGTAGCGGTGTCTTCAGCAAATAATAGCCCAGCACAGGTGTAACCGTAACGGCCACAAGCAGCTATTCGCGGAACAGCAGATATAATGCACCGAAATACCTTTGTTTTTAAGTCATACTGTCGCACCCCTCGCGGGTGCGTGGATTGAAA
>DAOTHZ010000082.1:0-8274 GCA_035447945.1 Syntrophomonas sp. | reverse complement strand
TTTTGTCTACCCCTTTGATCGCGGACAAATGCAAATTTTCTCGTTTAAAACCGGTTACATAGACATCCGGATTCACCAGATTAAGTAATTTGGTGATATCCTCCCGCACCGGCAGGGTAGCTGTGGCCGTAAAGGCAGCAACAACCGGGCGCTGCGGCAGCTGTTCGATCCAGGGCGAAATATCCAGATAGGACGGTCTAAAGTCGTGACCCCATTGAGATACGCAATGCGCTTCGTCAATGGCAATCAGGGAAATCGGCAGATTTCTGAGCAGATTGGTGAAGCTTTCCGAGGCCAGACGTTCCGGCGCAACATAAAGCAGTTTGTAGTTTCCCTGATGAGCCTCGACCAAACAGCTGCGGATTTGTCCCGCTTCCATGCCGCTGTTTATGCAGGCGGCGGTAATTCCGAGCTCATTCAGGGCGTCCACCTGATCTTTCATCAACGCGATCAGCGGAGAGATAACCAAGGTCAGCCCGGGCATCAGCAGCGCAGGCAGCTGGTAGCAGATCGACTTGCCGCCCCCGGTGGGCATAATTCCCAAAATATCACCTCCGGCCAGAATACTATTAATAATATCCTCCTGACCGGGTTTAAAAGTGGTGTAACCGTAATATTTTTTTAAGGCCAGTTGTAAATTGGAATCCATTTTTCTCCCTGTACTTGTATTTAGAATGCTTCGCTGCCGACAGGATATAATTCCTGGCAGCAGGTGTCATGCTTATATATTGACCACCCTTACCTCTTTTACATAGGGGGCACACAATTTAGCCATATCCGCCATCTCTTCCTTGCTGAAAGGTACCACTTCGCCATAAGCCGGCTCAAGGGTCACCCGCGGATTAAACTGCTGCAGGGTATAGCGACTGGCCCCTTCAATATAACGGGCGATATCTTCCATGTCCTGGGGAGTATGCAGGATCGGTACTACAGTAGTACGGAATTCCACCTGCACATCACTGAGATGGTTGAGCAGATGGATGGAATTGCGCACCTGGAAAAAATCGCCGCTGGAAAGCCGTCCGCAAGCCTGCTGATAACGCTTGTACTCCAACGGCGCTTTGATATCCATGGCTATATAGTCTACCAGCCCTGCCCTAATTAAATCCTCCAGCACGGTTGAATTGGTTCCGTTGCTGTCCAGCTTTACCAAATAGCCGAGCTCCTTGATACGCTTGATATCATCTTTGAGCTGCGGCTGCAGGGTTGGCTCGCCCCCGCTGATGACGACTGCATCAATGAATCCTTTGCGCTCTGCCAGAAAAGCCGCGATTTCCTCTATATCATATACTGGCGGAGCTGGATTTTTAGGTTTGATCAGCAGATCGGGGTTATGACAAAAGGGACAGCGCAAATTGCAGCCGCGCGTAAAAAGCACCGCGGCTATCTCGCCTGGATAGTCGACTAGACTTTGTTTTAAAAAACCGGCATATTGCATCTTTCTTTTCACAGCCTTACTTGGTATTTATGGTTTCGTCATGTCAAAATTATACCATATAAGCATCATTACGGCTTCCCTTGGGTATTTATCTTTAATACATTTTCAGTTAATTATTTTTAATATTTTCAATATTTCAATTATTGTGCATTTTATGGTAAAATACTTCACAAGATAACATTTATTTTGAAATTAAATCAACTCGTTGATTTATATTTAGATTTTTTAAAGGGGGCATCAAATTGGCAGCAAATAATTTTCTGTTTGACACCCGGGATGTTAAGTTTGTACTCAAAGAATGGCTGGACCTCGACAAGCTGCTGGGATGTGAAGCGTACCGGGATTATTACAGCAAGGATGATGTGGACACATTTGTAGATCTGGTCTATAAAATCTGCCGTGACCAGGTCGGACCTGCCAATGAAGACTGTGACAAAACAGGGGCACAGTATGTCGATGGCAGGGTCATCTTGCCGGAATCGGTAAAAGCGGCTTATCATACCATCTGTGATGCCGGGTTGGGACCGCAAAAAGGCGACCGGGAAGTGGAAGGACATCTGCCCTTGCTTTTGAGTGGTGCCTTTGACGAAATGTTCAGCGCAGCCTCCGCCGGTGTAACAACCCTGTGGAATGCGACTGCCGGAGCGATCGGGGTAATCCAGGAATTTGCCGGCGAGAAATACAAAGCACTCTTTATTCCTAAAATGTACACGGGCGAATGGGCCGGCACTATGAACCTGACTGAACCTGCCGCAGGATCTGATGTGGGCAATGTGTCCGCCAAGGCTTTTCCAACCGATCAACCCGGTATTTATAAAGTAAAAGGTACCAAAATATTTATCACTTCCGCTGACAATAACATCGTGGAGAATTTCATCCATCTGGTCCTGGCACGTATTGAAGGGGCTCGGGAAGGCACAGGCGGTCTTTCCCTTTTTATGGTACCGAAGCGGTGGGTCAACGATGACGGTTCTCTGGGAGAAGTCAACGATGTTTACACGCTGGGGATAGAGCATAAAATGGGGCTGAAAGGTTCCGCCACCTGTACCATGTCCTACGGCGAAAATGATGCCTGTTACGGCATCTTATTGGGAGATCCCCCCGGTGAAGACGGCAAAGGCAAGGGCATGGCCCAGATGTTTAAGATGATGAACGAAGAACGGCTGGTCACCGGTATGATGGCGCAGGGCATCTCCGCCGAAGCCTATTATAATTCGCTGGCGTACGCCAGGGAAAGAGTCCAGGGAACCAAATCCACCGATCCCAAAGGTCCACGGGTCAGAATCGTTGAACATGAAGATGTCCGCCGTATGTTGATGCGGCAAAAGTCCTGCGTCGAGGCAATGCGGGCCATGATCTACAAAACCTACTATTATCTCGATCTGTCTCATGACAGTCCCGATCCGCAAGAAAGAGCCTTCGCAGATGGAAGATTCCAACTCAGCAACCCGCTGTGCAAAGCGTACATATCCGATATGCTCTGGGTTTTGGTAGGCGAAGCGATCCAGGTCTATGGAGGCTACGGATACATAGAGGAATACCCTTGTGCCCAACTGGCCCGTGACGGCAAGATCTTGGCCATCTGGGAAGGTACCAACTACATTCAATCCCAGGATCTGGTGGGACGCAAGTTTTCCATGGCCAAGGGACAAGTTATCGCCAGTCTTCTGAAAGACATCAACGATTTTATCGCCGATCATAAAAATACACCCGGGTTTGACAAGGAATTTGCCATGTTGGCATCCGTCATGGCCGATTACCAGGAGATTCTGGCACTGCTCAATCATTATCTCCAGCAGGGTCAAAACACCATGGCGCCCTTATATTCCACCCGTATCCTGCACGCCACGGCCATGATGTACTGCGCGATCCTGATCATGGATCAGGCTTTGCTGGCCACCCGCAAACTGGCGGAAGTGGGCGAAGATCATTTTGATGCCAATTTCTACAAGGGCAAAATCGCCAGCGCCAGATTTTATGTGATGAACGAGCTGCCCGCCATTTTCAGCATCAGGCAAATCTTTGCCGCCGGCGATACCACTGCATTGGATGTCCCTGAAGAAGCCCTGGGGTAAAACCAACTGTCTCCCGTCAAGCAGACAAAGCCAGTAAAACATTTGCGGTCCTGGTTCAAAAACTTCGTTGAACCAGGGCCGTTTTTCTTCCTAAATCATTCATCTCGATTGTCAACATGTCTCTGCTGAAAGTTCAAATTATTTTATCATTCTATGGTAAAATACTAAAAACAATAATCCTTATATGAAATAAATCAACCTGGTTGATTGCATTTGGATTTTAAGGAGGGCGTTATCATTGGCAGCAAACAACTTTCTATTTGACACCCGGGACCTCAAATTTATCCTCAAGGAATGGCTGGATCTGGACAAACTGCTGAGCTTCGAACCGTACCGTGATTACTACAGCAAGAATGACGTTGATGCTTTCGTGGACGTGGTCTATAAAATGTGCCGCGACCAGCTCGCGCCCGTTAACGAAGACCTGGATAAAATCGGCGCCCGGTTCATCGATGGCAGAGTCGTCGTTCCGGAGTCGGTCAGGACTGCCTATCATACGGTAATCAATGCCGGATTTGGACCGCAGTTTGCTGACCGGGAGGTGGAAGGCCATCTGCCCCGTTGCATGAGTGCCCCGCTGAGTGAAATGATTATTGCTGCCAGTGCAGCGCTGTTTACCTATTGGAGTGCCACCGACGGTGTTATTGGCGTGATCCAGGAATTCGGCACCCCGGAAATCAAGCAACGCTTTATCCCCAAATTATATGATGGAATATGGGGCGGAACCATGAACCTGACTGAACCATCCGCCGGTTCCGAAGTGGGCAATACCTCCACCAAAGCTCTTCCCACTGACAAACCAGGTATTTACAAGATCAAGGGCACCAAAATATTTATCACTTCTGCTGACAATGACATTGCAGAAAACTTCGTTCATCTGGTGCTGGCCCGGGTGGAAGGAGCCCGCGAGGGCACGGCGGGCCTGTCCCTTTTTATCGTCCCCAAAATCTGGGTCAATGAGGATGGCACACTCGGTGATGATAATGACGTCACCACCGTCGGTATCGAACATAAAATGGGTCTGAAAGGTTCCGCCACCTGTACCATGTCCTACGGTGAAAATGATGCCTGTTACGGGATTATCTTCGGCAATCCCCCCGGTGAAGACGGCAAAGGCCTGGGCATGGCCCAGATGTTTAAAATGATGAATGAGGAAAGACTGGTTACCGGCCTGATGGCTCTGGCAACCAGCGCTGAAGCTTATTACAATTCCCTGGCTTATGCCAAAGAACGGGTTCAGGGAACCAAATTTACAGATCCCAAAGGACCGCGGACAAGAATCATTGAACACGAAGATGTCCGTCGCATGTTGCTGCGGCAAAAATCTGTTGTAGAAGCAATGCGGGCACTGATTGCCAAAACCTATTATTATATGGATCTGGCCAACGACAGTCCCGATCCGGAAGAACGCGCCTTTGCCGATGCCAGATTTCAGCTCAGCAACCCGCTGTGCAAGGCTTATATATCCGATATGGCCTGGCCGCTGATCGCCGAAGCAATTCAGATTTACGGTGGTTACGGCTTTACCGAGGAATATCCCTGTGCCCAGTTGGCCCGCGACTGCAAAATCTTCTCCATCTGGGAGGGGACCAACTTTATCCAATCCATGGATCTGGTCGGGCGCAAATTCACCATGCATAAAGGAACATTGTTGACCAGCCTGCTGCAGGATATTCAGCAGTTTATTACTGAAAACAAACAGACACCGGGATTTGAGCGGGAGTTTGCCATGTTGACGGAAGCGTTGAGCGCCTATCAGGAAATTTTGGGATTGTTGAACGAATACTACGCCCAAGGGCAGATGACCATGGGGCCGTTGTTCTCCACCCGCATCCTGCATGCCACAGCCATGATCTACTGTGCCACCCTGATCATGGACCAGGGTTTGTTGGCCTCACGCAAGCTGGACGAACTGGGAGCAGAACACTTCGACGCCGGTTTCTATCAAGGCAAAGCAGCCAGCGCCCGTTTCTACGTGATGAATGTGCTGCCGGACATTTTCGGCATTAAAAAGGCCTTCGCAGGCGGCGACACAACCGCCATTGATATTCCTGAGGAAGCGTTGGGCTAAACAAAGATCAAACGGGACGGTTGACTCCGTTTGGGTAGTCAATCGTCCCGTTTTAAGTCTGATGATTTATTTCTGAATACAAATGTCCCGCGGGTATTATGGTATGAATTTTTGTACAAAACGCATAAAAATGGTCGCGGCTTCCGCTCGGGTAAGATATCCCTGGGGATCAAAACAATTATCTATTTTGCCTTCAATCAGCCCGAGGTGGCGTGCCATGGCGACTTCCGCCCGGGACCAGTCGCTGATGGCATGGTCATCAGCAAACTCCCTATGTTCGGCCGCCTCCGGCAGGGGGATTCCCTCCGCCCTGCAATATCTGATCAGCAACACACACATCTGCTCCCGCGTGATCTCTTGATCCGGAGCGAAACAGCCGTCCCCCATCCCTGCAACAATGCCGCGGGCCGCTGACCAGGCCACCGCAGCCGCGTACCAGGCGTCGTCTTGCGTATCGGTAAACGCAGGATTGTGGAAAGCCGTGAGATCGGTCCCGTCCAATCTGGCCAGCACCATCACCAACATGGCGCGGGTCATTGCCCAGTCCGGAGCAAAAACCTGGGCTTCAGTGCCGCCGAACAAGCCGCGCTTGTTCACGAAATTGACCGCGGTATAATACCAGGCGTTTTCTTCAACATCGCTGAAGACCACCGAAACCGGCTCATCGTTGGTAATGGCCGCCACGTTTTCGGCACTGTCATCACCGGCCTGCCAATCCTGTCCGTCCTCTTCCCGGGTATAGTCGGAAGAATAATGGAAAACGATCTCGTCTCCGGACTTGACATGATAACCAGCAATTCCCACCACAGGATGGTTGCCGTTGACTGTAAACATCCAGCCGGAATTGGCCCCGCGGTCTCCTTCCGCAAGACCATCAATGATCTCGATATAACTGCCGCTCCTGATGGTATAATCCACCCCGGTTGCGTTCATTGCTTTGATAAAAACGTCGTAGACAGTTGAGCCGGCGGCAACGGTAATGGTTCTGCGGAAAGCCGCAGAAACGTCCTGGAGGGAAAAATCCACCGTCAGGTTCACCTCGGACGGACTGTCAGACGATTTGGTCAGTACAACGGTAATCTCTTTGCTGCCCACAGCAGCGTCATCGGCAGAGACGGTAAACGTTCCCCAAGCAGTGAGATAGCCGTTCAGGCTGATGTTATACCGGTAATTGCCGGCAATCAGATAATAATGGCCGGCGACTGCCGGGATTTCCTGATCGCTGCTGGTAATGACTTTGATGGTCGGATATAGGGTATTGTCGCCCTCATAAACAGCCGATGGAGTGATGTTGATGGTGGTCGTGCTCCAGTCCCCTTGGGGCTTGTGGTTGTTGCCAAGGGCCAGCACACGACCGGTGTCGTTGCTGTAATACAGCACCCCGTCCGGGTCGGCCACCAAACTGTTGAGGCAGTATTGGCCCGGCGATGGCTGATAGAGTACGGTACAGGAAAGCTCCGTCCCTTCATCCGTCAGTACCAAAATTTCACCCTGGGCCGAGTTAACCGTAAAATAGGCATAGACCTTGCCGTCGCCGCTATCGTTCAACAAGGCTGAGGACTGGACCGGGTTGGTGGTCGGGAAATGATACAGCTGCGTAAAATCATCACCATTGAAAACATAAATGCCGTCACTGGCGCCGACATAGATTTTGCCGTTGTGGAGCAGCGGAGTACTGGTGCTGGCGGGAGCAAATTGAATTGCGTTTTCCACTTTGAAGTCCTCGTCCAGCGCAATTTTATAAAGATAGCCGCTGTTGGTCGTCAAATACAGGTATTCGCCAGCACGGGCAACACTCGCGCGCACCGCGCCATTGACCGGCAGTTGCAGCGGTGCTGTCGTCAGGCTGTGATAAGCATTGGTCTCCACTTTGGCAAGATCAATGGCCCGCAGAACACCGTCGTCTCCGCCATAAATCAGGTAATCCCCCTGCCGCACGGCACCCGCTCCATAAAATACGCTATGCTCTCCGCCCCACGCTGTCCAAAGGACCCTGCCATCATCTGCCCCAATGGCCGCATATCCTCCGTAGGTCCCCAGATTGTTGCCGCTGCTGCAGCCATAAGTGCCGACATATACCGTGCCATTGTCATAGAGCAGCGGCGTGGTTGCCATATATGAACTGCCAAACGTATCGAAATCGCTGCATGACCAGAGAGATTCCATGGTCAACGCGTCAAAAGCCTCCACCCCGGCAGCCGTGGTGACAAATATCCTGCCGTCTCCATAAGCAATCTGGCTGACATAGCTGGCATCCGCCGACAGGGCGCTGGTCACCAATACCTTACCGCTCGTCCGGTCGAGTTTGCTTAGACCGTGTTCTGTGGCAGCGTACAGATATCCGTCATACAAAATGAGATTGGAAGTGGTCAGCGTTCCCCAGGGACCGGGAGCACCCAATGAGACTGACCATTGCTCTTCCGCTTGCCAGGCACCCTGCGCAATGGCACTGGCGGTGCTCGCCATATTGTCACTGAAATCTCGAAAGGCAGGCCATTCTGCAGCCTCGCCCGCCGGCTCAGTCAGGGCAGGCAGTGTTAAGCTTTGGGCTGCACCGTTCACGCTAAAACGTCCGAAAGTACTGTGGTAGCCGCTGCGCTTGACCGTATAGGCATAATCTCCGTCAACAAGATCATAGGTGAAGACCCTGTCCGCGCCATTCAGGGGGTTTTGCACAACACCGCTGGAAT
>DAOTHZ010000081.1:0-8307 GCA_035447945.1 Syntrophomonas sp. | reverse complement strand
AGATTGAGGATGGTATCCATCATGCCCGGCATGGAAACTGCCGCTCCGGAACGAACCGATACTAAAAGGGGATTGTCTTTGCTGCCGAAATGCTTGCCGGTTTTTTCTTCCAGCTTTTTCAAAGCAACAAAAGCATCGTCCATTAACCCCGGCGGAAAATCGCCTTTTAACTCCTGATAAACATTGCAGGCTTCAGCGGTTATCGTAAAACCGGGCGGCACCGGCAGACCGATCTTGGTCATCTCAGCCAGATTGGCTCCTTTGCCGCCGAGAATGTTTTTCATGTCTGATTTTCCCTCTTCAAACAGGTAGATGAACTTCTTGCTAGACATTACTTAACCTCCTATAGTATATTTCCAATATTTTGCTGGCTGTTTCTTCCACCGCTCGATTGGTGACATCAATGACCGGACAGCCAAGTTTTTTCATGATTTTATCTGAATACTCCAGTTCCTCGAGAATCCTTTCCTCATTGGCATAGCTGGCCTGGTGGGAAAGGCCCAGTGTCTTGAGGCGTTCAGTGCGAATGCTGTTAAGCAGCTCGGGATGAATGACCAACCCAATCAACTTGCCCCGCTCTACAGAGAACAATTCATCCGGGGGGGCGATTTCAGGCACCAGCGGAACATTGGCTACTTTCAGACGTTTGTGGGCCAGATACATGGATAGGGGGGTCTTGGAAGTGCGGGATACGCCCACCAGTACAATATCAGCCAGCGCAATGCCGCGGGGATCTTTGCCGTCATCATAGCGCACGGCAAACTCTACTGCCTCAATCCGCCGGTAATACATTTCATCCACCTTGCGCAGCAAACCCGGTTCGAGCTTGGGTTCGATGTGACTGGCATTTTTAAAGGCCTCGATGATGGGCCCCAGAATGTCTACACATACCACTCCGGCCTCACTGGCTTTGAGCTGGAGATGATCCGCCAGATCTTTAAGTACCAGCGTGTATGCGATGATATATTTCTTTTCTGCCGCCTGAACGACGATTTCATCCAGAATACTCTGGTCAGATATGTTGGGAATGCGTCTGATTTCCATATTTCCGGAGTTGAACTGACTGGCAGCTGCTCTGACTACCATTTCCGCAGTTTCCCCGATTGAATCAGACACAATAAACACACCGGGCAAATGTTCTGTCAAAATGATTAACCCCCTCGTTATTTACATGCCAGATCCAAAAATATTCTGGCAATATTGGTTTTGGTGATTCGCCCAACGACTTCGCACTTTTCATCGTTGTGCGGACCGAGATAGCATTTGACCACCGGCAGACTGTCTACTTCGTGTTCGACGATTTTCTTGACTGCTTCCACAGCAGTCTCATCGCCGGTTGTTGTAATAATGTTGGGCATGCGGGTCATGATGACACTGACCGGCATTTTGTGGATATCGGCCTGTCCCAGGGTCGTTTTCAGCAAATCCTTGCGGGACACCACGCCGGCCAGATAGTTTTCTGTATCCAGCACGAAAATACTGCCGGTGTCCTCTACAAAAAGCGTCACGATGGCATCATAAATACTGCAGTTTTCCTTGACGACGACGGCCATTGACATGATATCCCTGACCCGGTATTGATTCAATACCTTTCTTATTTTATTGTCTACTCCGTCTGCTTTATAAGTGTAGCCTACCCGTGGTTTGGCCTCCAAATAACCGGACATGGTCAATACTGCCAGATCGGAGCGCAGTGCCGCCCGGGTCACTTCCAGCAATTCCGCAATGCTTTCGCCGGTTATGGGACCGTTTTGTTTGACGATTTCCAGGATTCTAATCTGTCGTTCATTTAGCTCGATTTTCTTCACCACCCAATTACGCTATACTTTTTGGGTAAAATATCATAAATCATATATACTATTGTGACGAATAAAATCCTGTTTGCCAATACCTAATTTCATTTTTATCGATTAAATAATTTTGGAAAAGTCTGCTACCTGGACACATAATCCGGCAATCGTCTTTAACATCCCCAGCCGGGCCGCTTTTAAATTTTCGTCTTCGACCATTACCATGACAGCAGTAAAGAAGCGGTCCAGCTCAACACGCAAAGCTGCCAAACGGTGCATGGCCTGCGTATAATCCCCGGCCTGCAAACATTGACTGACTAACGGTTGAGCCTGCACCAGGTGTTGGTACAAGGCCTTCTCGCTTTCATCTTTCAGATATTCAACGTTGACCGCTGTGCTGTCCCACTTCTTGGACAGGTTGTGGGAGCGGTTGAAAACCACCATAAAATCTTCGTATTTTTCTGTTGCCTTGAATTCCTGTACCGCCTTGACCCGATCCTGAATATCATTGAGATCGGACAGGGACAAAGCCAGAACAGCGTCGATCACGTCAAAGGCAAAGCCTTTGTCCAGCAAAATGCCACGCTGCCGCTGCCGGATAAAGTCCATCAGCTCATCCGTGAATTGCTGTACATCCCCTTCGGTTTTAACATTGACCAAACCTTGGCAGGCCGCATTGATGATAAGACGCAAATCGGTTTTGATATTCGTTTCAGTCAGGATGTTGACCACACCCAACGCCTGCCGGCGCAGCGCATAGGGATCCTGGGATCCGGAAGGCCGGATGCCGATGGCAAAGCAAGCGGTCAGGTTGTCCAGTTTTTCTGTCAGCGCCAGCACGGTTCCGGTGGGGCTGGCAGGCAATTCGTCACCGGCGAAACGAGGCATGTAGTGCTCCAGGATGGCTTGGGCGACTTCTTCTTCTTCCCGGCTTTGCAGCGCATAGTAACGGCCCATGATACCCTGCAGTTCCGGGAACTCATAGACCATATTGCTTAACAGATCGGCTTTGCACAGCAGCGCGGCCCGTTCCAGCTGATCCGGACAACTGAGTCCTGTCTGTTGGCCAATAAAAACGGCCAGCTTTTGCAAACGCTCCACCTTGTCCATGATGCTGCCCAGTCTTTCATGAAACATGACCTTGTGAAGACCGGGCACAAAATCTGCCAGCGCCTTGGCGGTGTCTTCTTTCCAGAAAAAGAGGGCATCCTCCAGTCGGGCTTTTAATACTCTTTCATTGCCGGCCCGTACAATATCCAGACTTGCCGCGGTGCCGTTTCTCACCCCGATAAAAGCATTCATCAACCGCCCCTGGTCATCAAAAACCGGGAAATAACGCTGGTGTTCGATCATGGATGTAGTCAGGACCTCGGCCGGAACATCCAGATAAGAAGGCGAAAAACGGCCGGCAAAAGCGGTCGGATATTCCAACAGGAAGCATACTTCTTCCAGCAGCTCATCATTTTCCATGGCCTTGCCGCCTGCCTGCCGGGCTGTCTCCTGAACCTGCTCCCAAATCAGGTTTTTTCTTTCCCGGTGATCCACAATTACATAGCGCTGGCGCAGTTGGGCAAAGTATTCGTCAATGCTGTTCACAACAAAATTATCTGGTGCCAGGAAACGATGACCGTAGCTGCTATTGCCGCTGAAGACATTTTCGATCTGGACATTGACGGTCCGGTTGCCGTAAAGGGTCAGCAGCCAACGAACAGGCCGGGCAAAACGGGTCTGGTAATACGCCCAGCGCATGGACTTGGGAAAGCTCAGTGAATGGATGATGTCGAGCAGAATCTCCGGCAGCACTTCTTCGGTCATGCCGCCCAATTCCGTTTTGACGGCAAAAACATATTCAATTCCGTCTACTTCACGTATCTGCAAATCCGCTGCCTCAATTCCCTGTCCCCGGGCAAAGCCCAACGCGGCCTTGCTGGGGTTGCCTTGCGGATCAAAAGCGCTGGCTTTCTTGGGACCACGGGCTGCAATCACCGCATCTTCCTGCTTTTCTTCCAGGCCTTTGACATGCAGGACCAGTCGCCGGGGAGTGCCCAGGCTGTCAACTTGATCAAAACCGATCCGGCGGGCGGTCAATTTTTGTTCCGCCAGCTCCTTAATATCATTCAGTGCTCCCGCCATGAAAGCAGAAGGCATTTCTTCCACGCCGATTTCCAATAACAGATCTCTTTTCATTATCCTTCTACCTCCACATCCTGCAGCAATTGCTGCCGCAGTTTATCGTCTTTCAGAAGCGGATAGCCGAGACGCTGGCGCTGCTCCATATATTCTTTGGCCACGATACGCGCAATGTTGCGCACCCGGGCAATATATCCGGTCCTTTCCGTCACACTGATAGCACCGCGGGCGTCCAGCAAGTTGAACAGATGGGAACATTTGAGTACATAATCATAGGCCGGCTGGGCCAGATGAAGATCAGCCACTCGCCGTGCCTCTTGTTCGCAAATATTGAACATGGTGATCAACGCTTCCACATCCGCACCATGGAAATTATAATGGGAATAGTCCACCTCGGATTGGTGATGAACGTCTGCATAGGTGATACCATCCACCCATTCGATCGCAAAGACGCTTTCCTTGTTTTGTATATAAGTAGCAATGCGCTCCAAACCATAGGTGATTTCTGCACAGACGGGATGGCAGTCAAATCCGCCGCACTGTTGAAAATAGGTAAACTGGGTGATTTCCATACCGTCCAGCCAGACCTCCCAACCCAGTCCCCAGGCCCCCAGGGTGGGCGACTCCCAGTTATCCTCAACCAGACGGATATCATGCTGGTCAGGATCAATCCCCAGTTGGCGAAGACTTTCCATGTAGAGTTCAATCACATTATCGGGAGATGGTTTGAGGATAACCTGGAACTGGTAATAATGCTGCAGACGGTTGGGATTTTCTCCGTAGCGTCCGTCGGTCGGTCGACGGGAAGGTTCCACATACGCCACCTTCCACGGCTCCGGACCCAGACACCGCAGGAAGGTCGCCGGGTTCATAGTCCCTGCTCCTTTTTCCAAATCATATGGCTGTTGAATAATACATCCCTGTTTGCTCCAATAGTCTTGCAAACTTAAAATAATCTCCTGGAAATTCACAGCTTTTACCTCCTTGTTTTTTGGCTTGGGCGGAAACATTTCATTGAAATAAAAAAAGCCCGTACCCAACAGGGACGGGATATACCCGCGGTTCCACCCTGATTGGCACGCAGCCCACCTTCTTTGCCAGGCTTTACTCACCTTTGCGGCTTTCCTCCTGAAACTCCAAAGCGCCTTGGGAAAAAGCCCCTGCCGGTTTCCACCTTGCCCGGCTCTCTTGAAGCGGCTATCCTTTCCTACTCCTCTTCTTCATCGTCATTGGTTATGAAATTTATACTAGTTTAACAAGCAAAATGGGGCTTGTCAATTTTCAAAATGGATCGTTTTTTTCAGCAGACGAATGGTGTTTTTCATTTTAAAACGACGGTCCAGGTGATAGGTGAGGTACTTTTCCAGCAGTTCCTCCAATTCCCGCAAACCTCCCGGACTGGCTTTGACCCGGGACAAAATCTGAAAAGAACCTTCGCTGAGCAGACGCAACAAGCCCATTGTTTCTCCGCTGACCTTGATTCCCTCATGACCGCTCTCCTGACATGCCGGACAGACCAAACCGCCTTCAGACAGACTTAGGCAAAAGCTGGCCTCTGCTTGCTGTTGACAGCTGATACAATGATACAACACCGGCTTGTATCCCAGATTGTCCAGCAGGCGGGCCTCAAAATAGCGAATGAAAAGCAGGTTCAACCCTTCTTCATTAATGGCGGTAAGAACCAGCAGCAGTGCCTGATATAAATCGGGCAGCGGTGTGTTCTCCATCAGGCTCTTGTCCAGCAGTTCCATAAGATAGATGCAGTACAGGGATCGCTCCAGATCGGAGCGGGAATAGGCATAAAAGTCCAGCATTCGAGCCTGGGTCAACAAATCAATTTCCCGACCCTGGTGCAGATGCAGCTCGGCATGACAAAAAGGCTGGGCACAGGCCCGCAAACTGCTCTTGGGTTTCTTGATCCCCTTGGCAATCGCTGTAATCTTGCCTTTTTGTTCGGTAAATATGTTCAGCAGTTTGTCACTGTCCCGGTAATCCCGCTGTCTTAATACAAATCCCCGGCTGTTGTAGTTCAATTCGCTCTCCCTCCGGAATTGTTTCCGCCATACTCGTTGACTCATCGGCGGCCCCCATCCGTGTAAAATCAGTCTGCCTTAAACAGCAGACTGCTGACTTTGACCGGTTGGTTGACAATTTCCAAGCTGATCCCCAGTTCGTCTTGCAATGTTTGTACATAGCGCCGGACCTGGGCCGGTGTAATAACATCATAATCAAAGGCAATATAAGCTGCCTGAACATCGTTCAATTGCAATTGACGGCAGTATTCCCGCAATCGTTCCGGTTGCTTGACATACTCATTATTAACATAAATAAACAGGTGCCGGTTATATTTGCTGACACGCGGACGACAGACGGGCACAAAAGGATCTGCCTTTGCCGCAGTTGATCTCAGTTGCGCCAGGATGACCCGGCTGGTGTTCTCCAAAGAATCTGCTGTCTTTATCAGCCGCCAGCGGGGAACCGTGGCCATGACTGCAGGGATTTGATTGGATGAAAGGATCTCCAGAAGTTTGTCGACACGCATTCCGTCCCGCATGTACCCATGCACCGCATATCCATGCAGAACCGGCACAATGAGGAGATCCGGGGCCATCCCCAGGGTAGGCAGATGATGTCCACCGTCAAAAATGACCACCCGATAAGCCCGTTCACGCAGCACTGGCAGCCAGACTGCGCCGGTCGGGCTGGTGTGCCAGCTGTCAAGGCCTGAGCATTCAACCACTACTTCAGCCTTGGAAGCTAAAACTTTTTCCATTTGCTGCAGGCAGCTTTGCTCCTGACCAGGCAAAACCGGATAGATGTCCAGGAAATTATCCGCTTGGGGCAGCTCACGCAGTCCGGGGTTGTAGTAAATCTGACTGTCCTCTCCCGCCAAGGGAATGCGTCCGTACATCTCAGCCAGGGTCTGATAAGCTGCCTGATGGACGATCCTGTCCGGATGGCAGGCAAGCAACGTTGTCTGCTCCTTTAGCAGCCTCCCCTGACTTTATACTCCTCCAAAATTTTGCCTGCACTGCTGCTGCCCAAGCGATCCGCCCCGGCTTCAATTAATTGCAAAGCAAAGTCAAGTTCCCTGATGCCTCCCGCCGCTTTGATTTTCAAGCCGGAAGAACGATGGGCAGTAATGATCTGCAGGTCCTGCAAAGAAACCCCCCGACTGGAAAAACCGGTCGAAGTCTTGATAAAATCCGCTCCGCAATCCCCCAGCATGCGGGTCAGAGCAATTAACTCGACCGAGGTCAGCAAAGCTGTTTCCACAATGACCTTAAGTATAAAAGCATACTCTTTTTTCAGTTTGAGCAGCTGGGCAACTTCTTCTTCCACCTGTTGATAATTGCCGTCTTTTAGAGCACCAAGATTGATCACCACGTCCAGTTCCCCGGCACCGGACTGCAGTGCATGTGCCGCAGCAAACACTTTGCTGTCCCGGCCGTCCGCACCCAGTGGAAAACCAATTACCGTACACAGCTTGACATCGCTTCCCGCTAAAATTTCCGCTGCCAGCGGCAGTCGGCAGGCATGGATGCAAACAGCCGCCATTTTTAATCTGGCGGCTTCGTTACATAATGCAGCAATCTCCTGATGGGTGGCTTCCGGTTTTAGATTGGTATTATCCAGGTATGATGCGAGGTTCATGGAATCCCCCCTGTTTGTCTTGTTGGCGGCAATGCCGTCCAGAGATTATAAACGATAACCCAATTGATTCAAATTGCCTTCATTGTCTCGCCAGTTTTTCTGTACCTTAACCCATAGATCCAGATAAACCGAAGCAGACAGCATTTTTTCCATTTCCAGGCGGGCCTGTTCCCCAATTTTCTTGAGCATCTGCCCGTTTTTGCCGATAATAATGCCTTTTTGGGAATCACGTTCGGTATGGATCACCGCTCGCACATAAATCTTTTGCTCACCCTGATGTTTAAATTCTTCGATGCTGACCGCCAGGGAATGAGGTACTTCATCACGGGTCAGCAGGAGCGCCTTTTCCCGAATCAGTTCCGACACGATAAAGGACATGGGTTGATCGGTCAAATCGTCGGCTGGATAATAAAGCGGCCCTTCCGGCAAATAAGCAAAGGTCTTCTGCAATAGTAAATCAAGATTGATTTTTTGATAGGCAGAGATAGGAAGACATTCGCTGAAACTGATTTCATTGAGAAAATCCTGGGTAAATTCTTTGATTTTTTCTTCCTCCACCAGATCTATTTTATTGACCAGCAGAAATATCGGCACCCGGGTTGATTTTAACTGCTCGATAATGTACTGTTCACCGCCGCCATAGGGACGGGTAACATCGGTCATATAATAGATTAAATCCACTTCGTCCAGGCTGCGGGTAGATACCTTGACCATGTACTCTCCCAGCAAATGC
>DAOTHZ010000080.1:0-8406 GCA_035447945.1 Syntrophomonas sp. | reverse complement strand
TACTGGAAGAGAACCCTATCCATTTGGTGATCATGGATATCATGATGCCAAAAATGGACGGCATGCGGGCTACCTTAAAGATTCGGGAAAACAACAACATCCCGGTCATCATGCTCTCCGCCAGGAGTGAGGATACGGATAAGATTTTGGGTCTGAACATGGGAGCGGATGATTACATCACCAAGCCTTTTAATCCTCTGGAACTGATCGCCCGGGTAAAATCTCAGCTGAGAAGATATACCACGCTGGGCAGCCTGGAAACAAAGGTCAATGTCTTTCGGACCGGAGGGCTGGAAATTGATGACGAGAGCAAATGTGTGACGGTAGACGGAGAGGAAGTCAAACTGACGCCCGTCCAGTATAAAATACTGAAGTTGTTGACCGCCCATGCGGGAAGGGTCTTTTCCATCGACGAGATTTATGAAAAAGTATGGAACGAAAATGCCTTTGGCGTGGAGAACACGGTGGCGGTTCACATCCGCAAAATCAGGGAGAAAATCGAAATCAATCCCAAAGAACCAAAATATTTAAAGGTGGTGTGGGGAATTGGATACAAAGTGGAAAAGATTTAGCCAGGCAACAATCACCAAGCTGATTGTTTTTATCTTCGCCGTCGCCTGTTTCAGCGGCGCCATCACTCCGTTATTTGATGCTTACGTAACGCACAGTACTGATTTCAGCATATTAAATGAAGATAGCTATTATGTAAACAGTGATTTTATCAATGAAATTACTCCGATTGTCAACAACCTGAAAAAAATCACCTCCGAATACCAAAATGAGGATTACATTGTAAGCGGCGGCAGTCTCAGCGCAGAGGAAATCAATCACGAAACCGAGCAGCTGTTTGAGGAATTTGCTGACACTTCCCTCAGTTATAACCCCAAATTGAGTCCGGCCGAAAACCAGGTCATCTTTCAGCGTGACTACGCGGATCGGATTGCCCGGATCAAGGATCAGTTAATCCAGGATGACCTGCGGGATTATCATTCCATCATGCGCGAGCTGGGACAATACAAAGGGCTGGTTTATTATGCAAAATCGGGCGAGACAGTATTCACCAACAGTCCCAGCCAGAGCGCAGGCTATTTCAAGTCATTCCCTGCCTATCTGACTTTGGAAGGATACGATCAGAATGTATATCCGTCAGACATCCAGTCCAGCAGAAATTACGGCTGGCTCCAGTCGACCATGGATGAGTTCGGTCATCAGGATATCATGTATCTGGCTTTGACTGATCAATTTTTAAATCCCCGTATATCCGAATGGAAAGAGAACAAAACCCTTATGGATAACAGTTTGCGGCAAATCGGCTGGCTGGTCATGGGATTTTTCCTGGCCTTTCTTTATCTGTTGTGGGTCAGCGGTCGGCGTCCCGGGGAAGACAAGATTTATTTCAATTCCTTGGATCGGATTTACAATGATATAAATCTGTTGCTGTGCACCCTGCTGATTATTGCTGAAATAGGTTCGCTGGTAGCATTGCAGCAAATGAAGCTCTTCGAATTTGTTTTCCCGGTCACCTTTATCATCGCCGCCATGGGTCTGCTGCTGGTCCTGGCCATGGTTAAGCACCTGAAGAACAGGACTTTTCTGCGCCATACCCTGACCTATGTCGTTTTTGAAAAATTGTTCGTCTTTGTCAAAGACGTCTATCATACCGGTTCGACAGCCGTAAGAGTCATTTTGGTCGTGATCGCCTATCCCCTCATTGCCGGACTGACGTTCTTTATGTTTCCGCTGACGATTGGTTTTGCCTGCTGGCTGGCCTTGAAAAAAGTCAAGGAATTCAATCTCCTCCAGGCCGGTGTGCAAGAAGTCAAGGAAGGTAACCTCAATCACACCATCGAGATCCCAGGTGACAGTGATTTTGCCCTACTGGCAGCAGATATCAATCATATTACCGATGGATTGAGCCAGGCCGTCGCCAAAGAAGTCAAAAGCGAACGTCTTAAATCCGAGTTAATTACCAATGTATCGCATGATCTGCGAACCCCTCTGACTTCCATCATTACGTATGTGGATCTGGTGAAGCAGGAAACGGATCCGGAAAAGATGCAGGAATACATCGAAATCATCGACCAGAAGGCCCAGCGATTAAAACTCCTGACAGATGATTTGTTTGAAGCGGCCAAGGCTTCCAGCGGGGATATGCCTGTCAACCTTGAAAAAATTGATATTGTCTCTTTAATTACCCAGGGATTGGGGGAACTGGATGACAAGGTGCAGCAACAAAAGCTGGAAATCAAGCTCAGTCATCCCCAGGAAAAAATGTTCGTCAAAGCAGACGGCAAATTATTATGGAGAGCTCTGGAGAATTTGCTGTCCAATATCTTTAAATACGCCCAGGAAGGATCACGGGTATACATTGATCTGGAAGACGCTGACAACGAAGTGCGCATGACGATGAAAAACATCTCGGCCTTTGCGCTCAACGTGTCCGCCGAAGAGCTGATGGAACGCTTTAAACGCGGCGATGAAGCCAGAACCAGTCAAGGCAGCGGATTGGGATTATCGATTGCCCGAAGTCTGATCGAGATTCAAAATGGAAGTTTTCAGGTCGATATCGACGGGGATTTGTTCAAAGTCACGCTCCGTCTGGAATCGTTGGCATAGTCAAACACGGGTATGATTGAGGCCGGTCTCCGGGAAAACCAGAGGCCGGCCTTGCAAGGTCACTTCATCAATGTTTATATAAAGCCCAATATTATAGGATTCATTTCGCAACAATGTTTCACGTGAAACATTGTTGTCTTTTTCCAAATACAAAAATCCCTGATTTATGGTGCTAGCCGGATGACACATCAGCCTCCTGAATTTCTGTAATCATCTTGCTGATACTGGCGCCGGAGGGACAAAGAACGATACAGCGTCCGCAGCCGGTGCATTGTATCTTGCCATAACGCTGGGGATAAAAGTGCAGTTTGTGCAGCCAGCGGTTGCGGAATCTTTCCGTGGCAGCTTGCCGCCGACCGGAGGATTCTGGCATCAGGGTATCGTTTTTATAAGCACAGCTTTCCCGACAGGCAAATGCATAGCCTGTTTCCCGCCAGACATCCGCCTGCCAGTCCATGCAATTGCAGGCAGGACAGGTCAAGGTACAAAGCGCACAGGTCTGACATGCTTCCGAGTGTTTTTCCCAAAGCGGATGATCCTGCATATGCCCTAATTTTTCAGTGACTCCATCCCAGTTTACCTGCAGGGAAAAAGGTTGTAATGCAGGAACTGTGACTTGTTTTTCTTCCAGCAGATCTTCCACTTTTTGCGTCAATCGTTCTCCCTTGGGCGAGCGCGCCTCCCAGACATAACCATCGCGGCCTGTATCGCGAATGATAACATCCGCCCCGACAGGTTCACGCGGGTCAATCCCCACCGAATCGCAAAAGCAACTGGGGGCAGGATGGTAACAGGCATTGGCAATCATTATGGTGCGATCACGGCGGGAGTGAAATAATGTAGAGGAAACCCCTTCCGCGTCACAGAACTCATCCAGCAATACAATCCCCTGTACGTCACAGCTGCGGATGCCAAAAATAATTTTTTCGTTTACTTCCCCGCTGTCCTGTAATAAATTTATGTGGTTCTTTTCGGCAGCAGTAATCATGATGTGCTTGGGCGGCATATATACATTCAGCCGATCGAGCACCAGTTCATCATAGTCCTCGTCATAAGACGTCCATGTATAAAAACCCGTTCCGGGACCGCGCAGCATGGGCACATACACTTCTGCACCACTCGCCAATCTGTCCAGCAGCTTTTCAATCCTGGCTTTTGCCAATACTTTCATCTTCTCACCTCAAACTAATCGTATAATCAAAAATATTTTCATTGCTCTGCTTCTCCCTTGCTGCAGGCGAAGCGTTTCTCCATCCGCAAAAAAGCTCAGGGCAAGAGCATGTGCTTGACCCTGAGCTTTTATTATATATTATTTTTACCATTCCGGGGGCAGATTGCGTAATTGGGCAAGATAATATACCGGACCGTCCAGACAGATGAATTCGCTGCCGATGTTGCAGCGGCCGCATTTGCCGATTCCGCATTTCATCCGCATTTCCAGGGTGGTAATGACCTGATCGTCCTGATAGCCCATTTTTTCCAGCGATTGCAAGACAAACTTGATCATGATGGGCGGCCCGCAAACGACTGCCACGGCACCAGCAGGATTGGGGTTAAGTTCTTCCAGATAGGCCGGCACAAAACCCACATGACCGTCCCAATCCGGCTCAGGATTGTCAATGGTTACGAATACTTCGGTATTGGCTTCCTGGGGCCACAGCTCAAACAGCTCTTCTTTAAAACAAAGGTCGGCCTGACTGCGCGATCCGTACAGGATGGTAATCTTACCGTAATCTTCACGATGTTTGAAACAATACTTGATAAACGAACGCAGCGGCGCCAGCCCGATCCCCCCGGCAATAAAGACCATGTCTTTACCTTTGCAGGCTTCCACCGGAAAGCCGTTGCCATAAGGTCCGCGCAGACCGATTTGCTGTCCGGCTTCAATCTGGTGCAGTTCATCGGTCAGCAAGCCAACTCGTTTGATAGCAAATTCCAGGTATTCCTGTTCTTCCTGCCAGGTGCAAGAAATCATGGCTTCGCCAATGGGCATGGAGACCATGGCACATTGACCGGGGGATACCTGGAAAGGCAAACCGCTGTCACCCGGATTTTTCACGAAAAAGCTTTTTACATCCGGGGTACGGTCGATGATATCGATTACCTCAACCACCTTGGGTACCAGGGGCTGCTCATTGCAGGTACACTTGTGATCTTTATCAGTCATTGACCTCTGCCTCCTTTATGGCCTCGATGATTCTCACGATGTTCACATCCGTCGGGCAGACGATCATGCATCTTCCGCAACCGGTACACAAAGGCGTTCCATATCTTTCGGTAAAGAATTGCAGCTTGTGCAGGAAACGCTGACGAAAACGTTCTTTGCTGGCGCCTCTCGGGTTGCCTCCGCCGGCTTCGCGGCTGTACTCCTCAAACATGCAGGAATCCCAGGCCCGAAAGCGATAACCTTCTTCACCCCACATTTTCACCTGAATATCAAAACAATAACAAGACGGACAAACATACGTACACATCCCACAGTTCACGCAAGGTTCTGCCAGCTTATCCCACAGCGGATGATCAAACATGGTCTTGAGTTTCTCTGCCACGCCGCTGTAATCCACTTTTTGCGTAAATGGCTTTGGCTGCGGCAACGCTGCTTCTTTTTCTTCCAGCAATCCGGCGATGGCAGCGGTAACCGCTTCCCCTTTTTCGCTTTTTACTTCCCAGACGTATGCATCTCCTCCGTCACGCAGGATGACATCCGCACCGGCAGGATTGAGGCAGTCCACTTCCATGGCCTGGCAAAAGCAATTGGGACCGGGTTCGTAACAGGCATTGGCAATGATGGTATTTTTGCTCCGGCGCGCTTTGTAAAAACTGTCTTCATACCCGCGGGTCAAAAATACTTCATCCATGGCCAGAATGCCTTTCACATCGCAGGCCCGGGCGCCAAAGATAATCGTCGGATGGGAATCCTCAAAAGTCTCTTCAATCTTTATTTCCATGCCGCCCTGTCGATAGCGGTACATTTTTTCGGTTTGGGGCAGTACCACACCTTTGGGGGACTGATAAACGTTCAGGGCTTCCAGCATCAATTCGTCCTGACCGGATATAAAACTGCTCCATGGAAAATAGCCGCTCTGGGCTTTCTTTTGCATGGGCACAAACACTTCATGGGCTTCATTTAATAGATTGAGCGCTTCATCCAGTTTGGCTTTGCGTAACACCTTCACATTTTCACCCCCTATATGAATTCGTCCGGGTCATTTTCCCGGTAAACGCTCAGGGCCGGTTTGGCACCTTCCACGTATTGCATGCCGGCTTCCGGCCCGCCAAACAGTTCCGCCACATCCTTGATCAGTTTGCGATTCAGCAGCATGAGCGGAATTCCTACCGGGCAGACTCTTTCACATTCGCCGCAGTCGATGCAGCGCCCTGCCATATGGGCGTGCTTGACCAAATGATACATCATGTTGTCAGTGGTATTGGTTTCCCGTCCCACCCATTGAGGTTTCATTTCATCAAAGATACAGGTGCGGCAGTCACAGGCTACACATACCTGACGGCAGGCATAACAACGGATACAGGTGGACAACGTGTCTTCCCAGAACTGATAGCGTTCATCGGGAGTCATCGCCTCCAGTTCCCGTACTGCAGCAAAACGGTCGCCTTGTTGCCGGGGCGTCTGTTCAGGTCCAATCAGTTCATCATAGATGACGGGATTGGGCTGGATACATTCCAAGCATTTTTTCGCCAGGCTTTCGGGTTCTTCTTTCTTGCCTAATCCGCCGTGTTTTCTCGCGGCAGCCAGCGGATCTTTCAATCCCGGGCAGGGAATGCCGACGATGTAGAGGCGCTCACGGGTGATCTGCAGGTCTTCCAGCAGTCTGACAATCCCCCGGGAATCGCATCCTTTGACCGCGATGCCGATCCGATCCTGACTGTCCCGGAATTTTAACAATGCATTGGAAACGTTATAAATCGTATATTCATTGAAAACGATGTTTTTCACATCATCAACATTTCGTGCCGCATAGGATTTGGTCTGGAAATCGTGCTCTCCTTTTTCCCAAGCCAGAAATACGTCAATTTTTCCCTCGTTGAAAAGCCGGGCCGCAATTTCCTGCAGTTTGTTCGTTATCTCTTTCATCGCGCATCCCTCAGCTTTCTATTGGGTCCCAGCTTTTTAACATCATTGACCAGTTGGGCCATGGTCTCCTGAAACTTGATCCCTTCTGCACCGGAAATCCAGGCCACCTGATATCTTTCCGGTTCAATGCCTATAAACTGCATCAGTCTGGTCATCACCAGCTGGCGCCGGCGCTGATAGTAATTGCCACTACCATAGTGGCAGTCACCCGGGTGTCACCCCGAGAGCAGCACCCCGTCCACGCCCCGGTTGAAAGCCCGCAAGACCAGCATGGGGTCCATGCGGCCGGAACAAGGGGTACGGATAATGCGGATATCTGATGAATATTCCAAATGATTCAGGCCGGCCAAATCTGCTGCCGCATAGGAACACCAGTTGCAGGCAAACACGATGATCTTGGGCCTCCATTCTGCCTGTGTATCTATAGACATAATGCATCCACCTCCGATACAAGTTGGTCATTGGTAAAGCCCTTGAGATTCAGGGCCAATGTCCGGCAAGCCGGCAGACAGGCACCGCATCCCTGACAGAGGCTGTTGTTGACTTCCGCCACTTGACGGGTGAAAGGTCCGTGCCCGTGTCCGCCGCGTTCTTTGTACGGCACCAGGGAAAGGGCATTGTAAGGGCAAATCGGTACACACAAACCGCATCCCGAACATTTGCTTACATCCACTTCGGATACCATCGGTTCAGTCGCCAGTTCGTTCTTGGAGAACAAGCCCAGTACTTTCACAGCTGCACCACTGGCCTGGGCGACGGTGTCGGGTATATCTTTCGGACCCTGACAGGTACCGGCCAGATAAACTCCGGCGGCAAACGTCTCCACCGGCTGCAGTTTGGGATGGGCTTCCTGGAACCAGCCATCCTTGTCAACTGAAAAGCCCAGTGTCTTTGCCAGCTCACCTGAGCCCACCGACGGCACCATGGCAGTAGCCAGGACGACCATGTCTGCTTCCACTTCAATCGGCATGCCCATCAGGGTATCTTCTGATTTCAGAATGAGCTTTTCGCCGCGCGGATAAATCTTGCTGACCCGGCCGCGAATATATTTGGCTCCGGCGTTCAGTGCCCGCTGATAGAATTCTTCATAGTTCTTGCCGGCCGTACGCACGTCCATATAGAAAACGTAAGCTTCACTGTCTTCGATTTTGGTTTTGACCTGATAAGCGTGTTTGGCGGTATACATACAACAAGCACGGGAACAATAGCTCTTGCCCTTGGTATCATCCCGAGAGCCGACACACTTGATAAAAGCAATGTTTTTGGGCTCTGTGCCGTCCGAAGGACGAACAATGTGGCCGCCGGTCGGTCCGCCGGCGGAGACCAGTCTTTCAAATTCCAGCCCGCTGATCACATCCGGATACTTTCCGTAACCGTATTCGCCATATGCTTCTTGCCAATTGAATTGATCGTAACCGGTGGCCATTACAATGGCTCCAATTTCGATCTCCTGATAAACCGCCATATCCTGAAAATTAATCGCATCGGTGGGACATACCTTTTCACAGATGCCGCATTTGTCTTTGGTCAGCTTCAGGCAGTTTTCCGCGTCGATATAAGGTTTGCCGGGAACCGCCTGGGGAAATAGTTTATGAATGGCAGTTCTTTTTCCCATACCGAATTCAAATTCATCCGCCAGTTTCTTGGTGGGGCATTTTTCAATACAGGTGCCGCAACCTGTACAGGCGTCCCAGTCG
>DAOTHZ010000079.1:0-8427 GCA_035447945.1 Syntrophomonas sp. | reverse complement strand
GTTTGCTTATCAGATATCCCTGTATCCTGTCACAACCATACTCCCGTAAGTAAAACAGTTGATTCTTGTGCTCAACGCCTTCGGCGACAACACGGTGGCCCAACTTGTGAGCCATGGATATGATATCTCCGGTTATCGCCTCTTTCGGGTTTGGCTCCAGCAATTTATCAATAAAGCTTTTATCAATTTTCAGGAAATCAATGTTTAATTCACTGACACGAGCGAAAGAAGAGTAACCTGTCCCAAAATCGTCGATGAGCACTTTAATGCCAGCAGATTTGAGCGTGTCAATAACCGTTCTAATTTCATTTCTCTTTATGGCGAATACTGATTCAGTAAGCTCAATACCTACACTTTCCGGACTCAATTGCAAATCGTTGATCATGTTCAGCAACTTGTTGGCAAAACCATTTTCCAGCATCTGCACCGTCGAAATATTAACCGATACAGTTATCGTATCGTAGCCACGTTCTTTCAGCTTGTTTAAAAAACGCAGGGTCTGAATAATGATTATTTCTCCCAATGAAGCAATCATGTTTGTTTTTTCGGCTACCGATATGAACTCCAAAGGAAGAACCAAACCATGTTTTTCACTGTTTAGTCGGGCTAAAGCTTCGAATCCGGAAATCCTATTGGCAGCGATGTTAAATATCGGCTGAAACTGCAAATGAAGTCTGTCGGTCTTGATACCCTCTGAGATTTCTGTTATCTCTTGGCTGATCTCATTCTCGCGGGTAATCTGAATATCTAATGCCGGGCTGTAGAATAAAATATGAGGACTATTGCGATTGTTTCTTGCCGCTGCTTCACTTGTATTCATGAGCTTTTTCAATAACTCATCTGTATCGACCGCATCAGCTTTATTAATCTGAAGGATTCCGATACCCACATTAATTCCATGGACATAAAGATAAGAACGCAACGTATCAGATACCTTTTCACAAAAATCAGTCAGATCTTTGTCGTTTTCATAGCCTTTCACATAAGCAACACACCAACGCCCGCTTGTTTGACGAGGGCAGCAAAGCGTCTCTAGTCAATACTTTTTCCAATACACTGCGGTTATAAAGTCCTGTCAGCAGCACATGTTCATTGTTGTATTGCAGAACGGATTCAATTTCCTTACGCTTTGTTATGTCCGTTATGATACAGAGATGATTATCGGATTTTTCGCCCGATGTACTGAACGGAGCAATTAGCATATTAACCCAAATATTAGAGCCGTCCGGATTAATAAAGCGCTTTTCCATCGAGTACTGATCGATCTCGCCATTCATAAATTGTTGGTAATAGACCATATCAGCATCCAGGTCTTCCGGATGGGTTATCTCGGTCCAGGTAATATTTTGGAGTTCGTCCTTTGTCCGCCCCATAATTTTCGCATATGTCGGGTTAATATTAATATCTTCAAATTCTGCATTAATTGTATGGTTTTTGTCATTCATGATCGCTATCCCAACCGGTGCCTGCTTAAACACATTGGAATAGAATTCTTCTCGGACTGCCTGCGTGTTAATTCTTTTTATATAAGCAGCATTTTTCTCTTTATAAGCTTTTATCAGCGTGATGATCAAAAGGACGCCTAGATAAGATATGATTCCTGGTAAAGATTCACTTGACTCGTATCGCATAAGATATGCGATCGCACTTATGAGGCTGATGAAATTCATCAAAACAGATGTGATATACCCTGGTCGGTTTTCTTTCAAAACAAGGTAGATTGATATGAACATCTGGATTTGAACAACGATTCCTCTGATAGCCGATTCGTCCAAAATGACTGGAACAAAAAGATTCTTTGAAAGAAATACCTGCAGGGCAGAAAGTATAATGTAGATAAGAACACTTGTGAAAATAATGATGTAGCTGGTTTTTTTATCCACCCCTTCGGTTATCCCAAAGCTTTCATTTTGAAGAACATGGTATATGGACAGAATAGGTATCATCATAATAACCGGAGCCATTTGCGGCAGCTCGGAAAACAGGCTGCTTAAAAGCACATCAGTAATTGTTCCCAGAACAATAGCTGTGATGATTGATAGACTCACAATGCGTGATTTCTTTTTTGTGAGAGGATCTGATGAATTTTTACCCCACCGATATAAAAGCAATAATCCGAGGAGTGTAAAACCAATATAATACGCATAAAAAAACCAATCCCAAAGATTGTGCTGTGCTACATTTATCCATCCATATGCTGTCTGGCGCAGATCATAGGGGAAAGGGTTCATTGTATTTGGAACGGCAAAAGCAAACAAAGAGAAGAGCGCTGGTAAATACAGGCATACGTAGAACCACCGCTTTTTCAAGGATGGGAATTTACCCGTGATGATTAGGATAAAATGGAGCAAAAACGCGTAAGCTGTGCCCCAGCCGATGGCTGCAATTCGACGAAAAGCTTCGCCCGTTGCAGTGTCATTGGCAACAACTGACAGCGCCATGCCGGACGACCAAATGGTAATCGCTGCGGTGAGGGCAAAAAATGCCCTGTTGGCTGGAGCTTTATAATTGCCTTGCAATGTGAAGATCCCACTGACCAGCACAACCGTACCCACAGTAAAGAATAATAGTGCCACTATTAATGTACTGGACACTCGATTCTCCTCTCGTTTTCAGCAGAGATTATGTCATATATGTCTATTATACTGGAAAAATGCCGCAAGAGGATACTCAAGGCGTCTTATTTATGCCTATAAAACAGACTTGATTGTTAGTTTTGTGGAAAATAATATGTGATATGGACGAATGGGGGTACCTGCTGACCAGCCGGCAGAAAGAACAGGATTTTTCTATTTTTCAGCCAGGGTGAGTTTTTCTGAGGTACTTAACTCATTGTGGGGCCAAAGGATAACGAATTCATTTTAGCCAATCTGGGAAAGATCTCGTTGGTACCACAGGAGAAATTCAATTCCGACCAACAAGCGTTGCAGGAAAAGCAATCATCGTGACGAAATCCCAATATATTGAGGTTCGCTTTTCTGGCCAGCTTGACAGTTGGCAGGACAATCGCCTATAATGAGGCCGTCTAATAGATTATGATTGGAATTTATGCTCATGGATATATTATTCATTGATCCTCCCTATTGCAGTTTAAAGGGTATCCCCACTGATGTAGGCTATAACATTGGCTTGACAAGTCTGGCCGCGTATTTGCGCAGAGAAGGTTTTGCGTCTGCCGTGGTGATGGGAGACTTGCTTATGGAGCTACCTTTTATGAGTGCCTGGGGCTGGTTTTCTGTCAATCTAAGCCAATACGCCCAGGGACAGCGTCAATATCGGGCCATTGTGGATGACCGCAACCATCCCATCTGGCAGAAAATCGGTGCGATTGTGCGGGAGCAACACCCCCAGGCGGTTGGAATTCCCTATCTTACACCATTTCGGCATTCTGTGGAAAGAGTAGCGGCCGTTGTCAAAGCGGTGGACCCCAACATCAAGGTGATCGCCGGGGCGGCCCATCCTACTTTGTGCCCCCAGGAAGTCATGCAGAATCAGGACATTGACTTTGTGGTCTGCGGGGAGGGCGAGATTCCGATGGCAGGCATCGCTGCCCAGTTAAACCGGGACAAGCCGGACTGGCGTTCGGTTCCGGGGATCTATTACCGCGAGCCGGGCGGACAGGTGACGAACAACCCGCCGCCGCCGCTCATTGCCAATCTGGACGATTTGCCTTTTGTTGCCCGGGAGGCTGTACTGGGCTGCGATTATGACCATTACCGCGTACACTGTCTGACTACCTCGCGGGGCTGTCCTTACACCTGTGCATTTTGTTCGGATCGGAAATTATGGTCCGGCAAAGTGCGGCGGCGCAGTGTGGAAAACGTAATTGCGGAATTAAAATACTTGCAACAGAATTATCAAGTTGATGTGGTCGATTTTTCTGATGGTACCTTTACCTATGACCGAAAATATGTGGAATCATTCTGCAAGGCCATAATTGACAACCATATCACGCTCAAGTGGCGCTGCACAGCACGCTATGATAATCTGGACGCCGAACTGCTTGAACTGATGAAAAACGCCAATTGCCGAGGCCTGTACCTGGGGGCGGAATCCGGATCTGACAGGATTCTGGATAGCATGAATAAAAGAATCACTGCGGACCAGATTAAAAAGATTAGTCAGATGGTGCATGATGCAGGCTTGGATACGGTGACGGCAATTATCATCGGTTTTCCGGAAGAAACCCGGGAGGATATTGAAGCAACCTTGGCGTTGATGAGAAATCTCAAAACAGATGTTTTTGATGTCAGCAGTTTTATTCCTTTGCCGGGTACTCCGGCATGGGAGCTCGTTGCGGATGCCGACAAAAACGAGATTGACTGGAGAAAGGTAAGCTACAAGTCGTTCGATAATTATTTCCTGAAAAGTGTTTCGGCCGAAGAATTTCGCCGTTATATGCAGGAAGCCTATAAAATTGCCGGCCGAACCCAGCGCCACACGGTTATTCGAGTCGGATTGCGCATGTTGCGGGAATCCGTTGGTAGCTGGTTCAAATCCTGACGCAGACGTTGGCCAGCCCCCCGTAAAAATAAAAACTTTATATTACCAAGGAGATTCTTGATTTAAAAACCAACATTTGTCGAAGTGTTGGTTAAAATTTCAAAATATTTTGCCAAATGATCAAGGACAGCTTATAATAACCATATACTCTATTATATAATGGGGGGATATAACATGAAGAAGGAGATTTCAGGTTCCGAGTGGGTTGCCTTTCAGGTGCGTCTGATCTTCAAAAACACCCGGGCCATTGACTTGGACAAAATGGCGGAGAGCACCAGAAATTCGATGTTTGACCTTTTGCATATCCATGTCAAGACGGTTGAGATCAAACGTTATGGGCTGTTAATGGCCGGCAAAGGTCCGCTTCAGGATATCCTGCGCATATGCGAGAAATTTTACACCATGACCAATGAGGGAGGACTGGAAATTGTCCTGCACATTGGGGGTGAACCGACCTTCTATATGAAGGAGGGGCGCATCCATAATCTAATGAAAGACGATTGCCATGATATTGTGATTCCGGTGTTTGATGATGCCGAACCGGATGAATCGGAATTTGACCGACTGGGAATATAACACATAGCATATAAAAAGAAACCGCCGACCAGGCGGTTTCCTTCATGAATTGACGACAACGCAAGTGTTCAAGCGCTTGCGTTATTTTTCGCCGTTAAGCTCCGCCGGGGCTGCCTGTTTGGTCAGACAGACGACAGCGGTATGCAAACGGTGATTCTTGATTTCAGTGACTTTGATCTGCAGTCCGTACTCTTCCAGTTCAGGGGTACTGCCATCTTCGGGAATACTGCCCAATAATCCAAAAACAAAGCCGCCAAACGTATCATAGTCATTTTCCGGCAGCTCCACCCGCAGCTGCATGGCAACCGTTTCCAGCGGTGCTGCACCTGAGATTTTCCAGGTCTGCGAATCAATCGCTTCAATTAAAGGCTTTTCAGCAGGAACTAAATCATCATCTTCCAAATCCCCCACAATTTCCTCCAGCAAATCGTTCATGGTAATGATGCCGCTCATACCCCCGTATTCGTCCAGAACAATGGCAAAGTGGTTGCGGCTGTTTTTCATGTTATGGAACAATACATCAGCACGAACGGCCTCCGGTACGAAATAGGCAGGCCGCAGCGCCTGATCCAGGAGATTGTCGCGAGTTCTGTCAGCAATACGGATAAAATCCTTTACCTTCAGGATGCCGACGATGTTGTCAGCACTTTCATCACAAACCGGGTACACCGAGTGCCGGCTCATGAAAATGGTTTCCTCCCACTGTTCAACGCTTTCATCCAACCACAGGACGGAAACTTCGGTGCGATGGGTCATGATGTCTTCGGCGGTTTTGTCATTGAATTCAAAAATCCGCTGAATCATGTCTTTTTCGTTGTAAGTGATAGCCCCTTTTTCACTGCCTTCATCCACCATCATGCGAATCTCTTCTTCGGTGATCACATCATCTTCGGCGTTGGGATCAATGCCCAGCAGGCGCAGCACGCCGTTGGTGGAGTGGGTAAGCAGCCAAACCACTGGATGAAACAGCTGGGCGATAAAGTACAGCGTACCCGACAATGCCAAGGCCAGTTTTTCCGCATGGCGCATGGCAATACGTTTGGGGACCAGTTCCCCCAGCACCAGTGTAAAATAGGATAGAATCAAGGTGATGAAGACCACCGCCAGTGTGTTCAGCGTTGGCGCTGCAACCGTTACTCCCAAGCCGATCAGCCAGTTGACCAGATAATCGGAAAAATTCTCGGCGGCGAAGGCACTGGCCAGGAACCCTGCCAGGGTGATGCCCACCTGAATCGTCGAGAGAAAGCGGGCAGGCTGTTTGGTCAAATCTTCCAGGCGGATGGCGCGTTTGTCGCCTATGGCCGCCATACGTGCCATTTTATTGTCGTTCATGGAAATGACTGCGATTTCCGCACAAGCAAAGAAAGCATTGACCAGTATTAGAGTCAATTGCAGCAGAAGCGGTCCCATGATGCTGTTTATTCCTTCCAAGATAATTCCTCCCCATGTGTAAACCCAAGCAAACCAAGATCACTTTCCGGCAAAACATGAAAAAAAGCGCCGCCTGCTCTCAGACCGATCCGTTTATCTGCCTGGGAAAGCGTCGCGTGGTTGGATCTCAATATTAACTTCCAGCGTCTTCGTTGCGGGTAAGGTGAATCGTCCAATTCAGCATACTCCTTTATAAATTGGGAAAATGATACCATATATTCACCGGGCTGTCAAAGCAAGGACCACTTATGATTAAGCTGCCTGTGAGCTGTCTTTACCTAAAACAGGGGACCAGATGAGATTGTTTGGTAACCGCAGAAGGATAGTGCGCTGCCGTTATTGCTGGAATGTCTTGATGAGTTGGCTTGGCTTGGCATATCCCGGAACCGGTGACAAACGTGGGACTTAAGGCAACTGAAAACGCAAGGCTAAACACAAAAGCAGCCCGGTATCTGCGAACAGTGCCGGGCTGCCTGGGCGAATGCATTTGATGATAGGGTGTGACTAATCGATCTTGTTGGTCCGGGTCCAGATGTTCAGCTTGTTGGCTTCTTCCACCAAGCCATCTCTGAATTGGGGATGGGCCAGTTCGATCATATTTTCGGCTCTGACCCAAATATTCTGGGCGCGCATTTTCTTGACGCCGTATTCGGTTACGATATAGTCGATCATATGACGGGTCAAGGTGGGGTTGGTTCCGTATTCGAAGTTGCCGACGATGCGGGAGTAGAGCTGTCCATCCTTGCCTTTGTGGGTGGAGGGCAGACAGACGAAACTACAGCCGCCGTTGGACCATTGTGCGCCCAGGGTATAGTCCAGCATGCCGCCATTGCCGGTGATATGATTGGTACCCATGCTCTCGGCATTGACATTGCTGAACATATCGATCTGCATGGCCTGGTTGATGCTGATGAAGTTGTCGTTGGCTGCGATTCTGCGGGGGTCATTGGTGTATTCAACATTATAGCTGGCCACCTGCGGGTTGTTGTTCATCCAGTCATACATACGCTGGGTCCCGATGGCAAAAGTGTAAACAGCCTTGCCTTTGTCAATTTGTTTTTTCCGTCCGTTCATTTGTCCGGATTCGATCATGTCTACATATCCGTCAACCAGCATCTCCGTATGCGCACCCAAATCCTTGAGATCGCTTTGAGCAATGCAGGCTGCCAGCGCATTGGGCAGGCCGCCGATGCCTAACTGGATACAGCAGCCGTCTTTCATGTAGGGAAGAATGTTTTCCGCAATTTGCATCTCCACTTCAGACGGGCCGGGCATATTATCAGGTGCAGCAAAGATTTTTTGCTCGTCGGTTGCTTCGATAATCGCGTCTACTTCAGAAATATGAATGGCTTCACATTGTCCCCCAAGGCAGCGCGGCATGCTGGGTACGACCTCCACTGCCACCTTGCCGACTGTACGCATGCAGGTCAAATTCTCGGAATTGGTAGGTCCAAAGTTAAAGTAGCCGTGTTCATCCATGGGACCAACCTGGATCCATCCCCAGTTTTCAGGCCGGGCTGACTGGAAGTTGTGAACTTCCCCCGCGCTGACGAATTTTTCCACGATATGATACATGACCGGTGAATAAATGATGTTGTCATAGTAATTACGCAGAATTCTCGTCAGTGCCGTCCAGTGCCAATCCTGGTAGACAAAAGCATCTTTATGCTGAATGACTTCCGGGACTGGAGGTGCGGTACCGGCGCACATGATGGTGACATCTTTAAGTTCTTCGTGTCTGGCTGCCAACGCCCTGTCGAGCATTTGTGGTTTGGAGTTGAAATAGCCGTACTTGACCATGCTATGGGAGGGAACGTCTGCCGCAACAGCCTCTGCGGTGGTCAATTTTTCTTTGTACTCTTTCAAATAACTCATACTTTACACCTCTTCATTATTTAATAAGTGTAATTTCTAATA
>DAOTHZ010000078.1:0-8438 GCA_035447945.1 Syntrophomonas sp. | reverse complement strand
TCATTGCTCCTTGTGTTATTAATCAAACTGCCAGTTAAATTATCACTGGGCTGCAGACGCCCCCAAGCAGAGGTTGTGACGCCCATGCAAGGCTATTTGTCCATGCCCAGCTGGGCATGGACCGCCAGCCAGATACATGGCGGCTCAGCACTGGTATATGTAACCCGGTGTCGTGTATGGGCGGGAATCAGCAGCCAGTCGCCCGGGGCCAGGATTTGCTCCCGGCTATCCTCAAAGCCGATTTTGGCGCCGCCCTGCAGCAGCAATACCCATTCATCCCTCTCCTGATCATACCATTGATGGGCAGGCGTAACCTGCCCGCAAGAGATGATCCTTTCAATCAGTATACCGCAATCCAGGAGGAGTGCTTCAAAAATCTCCTCATCCGGCAGAACCGGTGGCAATCTAAAAAGATTCATCGTATCGCTCGCCCCGCCCTTATTCATGCTTAAACCAGTTGTCGCTCAATTCCCCGTAAATTTGCCGGCTATTGGTGATAATCAATGGCCAGGGAATCGTCGCAAAGCAGCCATATTCCTCGACATACTCAATATAGGGCTGGCCCTTCAGATCCTGTGAAGCCAGCATGGCATCATGTTCGCCATCGAATTCCACCGCCGGCACCTGAATCCGCTCACAAATCTCCCGGTCAAAGGTAGCTGCCGCCTTGACCCATCTACCGTTTAAAAACAGATGATTGTAAGCATGCGGAAAAAACAGGTTGGTTCCCATCAGTCTCACCGCCTCAGGGGGGGATTTGTGATTTCTAATGGAGACCAGGATTAAACGGCTGGGAATCCCTGCAGCTCGTGCCAATGAAGTCAGCAATATTGCCTTTTGCAGGCACCACCCCTGCCCGCTGGCGAGGATGGCAGAAGATTGATAGGCTTCCCTTTCGGCGGTTGTAGCATACATATTATAATGACAACTGTCACGAACATAATAAAAAAGTCGGATCGCTTTTTGTCGATCATCTCTGCATCCTTCGGTAAGACTGCGGCAAAGCTCTGCAATAGCTGGATGCTCAAAGTCAAAATTTTCGTCAGCCTGTAAATAGTCCTGTATATTCTCCATAGCAAGGCACTTCCCTTCGGTTTCATTTTCTCACGGTTTTTGGTTGATTGACTTGGTTGATTGCCGAAATAAGCCAATATTATATAGCATATCATACGCAGCGATTATTTCTTTGCTCTCCACATGGCAGCTTCGGTTCTTATCGTTATTTTCCCATTTTAAAGGATATCCTGGGGAAAGAAAAATTTTTCCGAAAATCGTTTGACTATTATTGACTATTATATCAGAGCTGATTATACTAATCATAGAAACACCAGTTACCATTCCGAACAAGAGAAATGGGGTTTGTCAAGTGTATTTGACTTTGGTTAACCTTGGCAAACAAACGCTGCTTCAAAGGCGCACCATTTGGGTCCATTTTATGGTCTGGTTGACCACGATTACAGCAGTATTGCAAATGCAAACAAGAACCAAATCAAGGAGGGGAAATATAATGAAGAAAGCTGTAGGTATTGATTTGGGTACGACCAACTCGGTCGTGGCCATTATGGAATCGGGAAGTCCAACCGTGATTGTCAACGCCGAAGGAGCACGTACAACGCCCTCGGTAGTCGCGTTTAAAAACAACAACGAAAGATTGGCCGGGCAGATTGCCCGCCGCCAGGCGGCTTTGAATCCGCAGCAAACTTTTTATTCCATCAAACGTTTTATGGGACGTCGTTTCTCCGAAGTAGCCGATGAACGCAACCTGGTTCCTTATGATGTGGTAGCCGGCCCCAATGATGCAGTGCGCTTTAAAGTGGGTGAAAAATTGTATGCCCCCGAGGAGATCTCGGCACTGATCCTGCGCAAACTGGTGGATGATGCTGCCCAGTATTTGGGAGAACCCATCACCGATGCAGTCATCACTGTTCCGGCTTATTTTAATGACGCGCAGCGGCAGGCGACCAAAGATGCCGGCCAGATTGCCGGGCTCAATGTGTTACGGATTATTAATGAACCGACTGCTGCTTCGCTGGCCTACGGGCTGGATAAAAAAGCCAATGAAACCATTCTGGTCTTTGATCTGGGCGGCGGAACCTTTGACGTTTCCATCCTGGATGTGGGAGATGGAGTGTTTGAAGTCCGTGCCACCAACGGCGATACCCATCTGGGCGGTGATAATTTCGATAAAGCTATCGTCGACTGGCTGGCGGATGAGTTTAAAAAAGACTATGGAATCGATCTGCGCAAAGACAAACAAGCCCTGCAGCGGCTCACCGAAGCAGCGGAAAAGGCCAAAGTTGAACTCTCCAGCGTGAGCGAGACACAGGTTAGTCTGCCCTTTATCACAGCGGATGCCAGCGGCCCGCGCCATCTGGATCTCAAACTGACCCGGGCCAATTTTGAAAACATGATCCACGACCTGGTGGAAAGATGCCGGCAGCCAGTGCTAAATGCACTGCAGGATGCCCGTCTGACCGCAAGTGATATTGATGAAGTCATCCTGGTGGGGGGCTCGACCCGTGTGCCCTTGGTGCAAAAACTGGTACGCGATCTAATTGGCAAGGACCCCAACATGGGTGTCAATCCCGATGAAGTGGTGGCTGTCGGCGCAGCTATTCAGGCCGGCGTGCTGATGGGAGAAGTCAAGGACGTGGTATTGCTGGATGTAACCCCTCTGTCCCTGGGCGTTGAAACCATGGGCAGTTTGATGACCAAACTGATCGAACGCAATACAACCATTCCGGCGCGGCGCAGCGAGATCTTTTCCACCGCTGAGGACAATCAGCCCGCCGTCGATATAAATGTATTGCAGGGAGAACGGGAGATGGCAAGAGACAACCGCTCCCTGGGTAAATTCAAATTAGATGGGATCAGTCCCGCTCCGCGCGGCGTTCCCCAAATCGAAGTTACCTTTGACATCGATGCCAGCGGCATTTTAAAAGTCAGCGCGCGGGATCAGAACACCGGCAAGGAGCAGACGGTCACCATCAGCAATTCCTCCAATCTGGACAAGGCAGAAATCGATCGGATGCTGGACGAAGCCAAAATATTCACAGAAGAAGATAAAAAACAACGGGCTGCTGCCGAAGCCTATAACGAAGCCGACAGTCTCTGCTACAGTGTGGAGCGTCAGCTCAAGGCCATGGGCGAACACCTGCCGGTGACGGACAAGGCGGCAGCCGAAAACCTGATCCAGGAGATGAAAAAGGCGATTGAATCCAAAGCATCTCTGGAGACGGTTGAAAAGCTCAAAAACGATTTACAAAGCGCTGCCCAACGCCTGAATGAAGCCAGTTATCAAGCCGGTGCTGCGGCAGGCAGTGCCGGGGCAGACCGTAATGAAAACGAAGCGGATGTAGTGGATGCCGAGTTTGAAGAAAATTAGCATCCTGAAATAAGAACGGAGCAGGTGAGTTATGGCAGTATCATATCAGGATTATTATGAAATATTAGGCGTTCCCCGTGATGCCAGTGCCAAGGATATCAAGGCTGCCTACCGCAAGCTGGCCCGTCAATGGCATCCGGATCTGCACACGGGGAAGAAAAAAGTTGAAGCTGAAGAAAAGATCAAGCGCATCAATGAAGCTTATGAAGTGCTGAAAGACAGCGAAAAACGAGCCAAATATGATCAGTTGGGGAAAAACTGGCAGGCCGGACAGGACTTTGCCGCCTATGGCGACGGCGTTCATTTTTATCAAAGTGGCAATCTCAACCCCGAAGACCTGGGCGGCTTCAGTGATTTTTTCAACAGCATATTTGGCGGTCAGGCCGGGGCACGCAGTTCACCTTTTACTTCTTTTGCGCGCCAGGGTCAGGATGTTGAAACCAATCTGGAACTCAGTCTGGAAGAATTGTTTCGGGGTGGCAGCAAATCGATACGTCTGTCATCCCGACAGATTTGTCCGGACTGTCAGGGCCAGGGCGTGCAGGGAGGCGGATTTTGCAGTCGCTGCGGCGGCACCGGCAGTCTGCCGCAGGATAAGAACCTGGAGGTCAAAATCCCCGCCGGCATCTACGAAGGCAGCACCATCCGCCTGAAAGGTCAGGGCGGACAGGGACTGGGAGGAGGCCCCCCCGGTGATCTTTATCTCAAGGTCACTCTGCTGCCTCACCCTTATTTCAAGGTCAAGGGGCAGGACTTGGAAGCCAAAATTGTCTTGCGTCCGGAACAAGCCGTATTGGGCGATAAAATAACTGTACCCACCATGGAAGGCAGCGTGAACATGACCATCCCTGCCGGCAGTCACAATGGCTCCCGATTGCGTCTCAAAGGCAAGGGCCTGCCGCTTAAAGAAGGCCGGGGCGACCAGTATGTGGTAATTGAAATTGATACTCCCCGGGATCTTACCGCGGAGGAAATTGGACTTTATCGCCAACTGAAAGAAATAGGGGAAAGGCAGGGATAAACGATGACCTTAATCAAGATTTATTATGAAAACAGTGATGAACTGATTCCCCTTTCCCGTCTCGAATACAGTCCTGATTTTCTAAGAATGCTGGCGGAAATGGGGATCATAACCTTAAAACATGACAATATAAGCTGCAGTGAACTGAAAAAAGTCAACCGTCTCCTGCGGCTGAGAAATTGGCTGGGCGTAAATGTCAGCGGCGCAGCCATTATTCTTGATCTGCTGGATCGGATCGATGCGCTGGAAGCCGAAATCCAATCGTTAAAACGGAGGTAATTCCCATGAACATAGAGCGTTATACGAAAAAATCACAGGAAGCCCTGGGTACCGCCCAGCAACTGGCGGCATCCCGGCATCATCAGGAGGTGAGCGGCAAACATCTGCTGCAAGCACTTTTACAGCAGGACGGAGGACTGACGCCCAATCTGCTGGAAAAGGCTGGCGTACAACTGCCAGGGTTGAGCAAACAACTGCAGGATCTGCTTGACAAACTCCCTTCTATCCATGGTTACGAAGGGCAGGTGTACCTGAGCGGCAGTCTGGCCCGGGTTTTAAGCAAGGCGGAGCAGGAAGCCGCCGCTTTGAAAGACGAATATATAAGTGTCGAACACCTGCTGCTGGGTCTGATTCAGGAAGGGGAAAGCGACCTGCGCGACTTGCTGGCCCGTTTGGGCATTAACCGTAATTCCCTGCTGGTCGCCCTTAAGAATATTCGTGGCTCGCAGCGGGTCAGCAGTGACAATCCCGAAGACTCCTATGAAGCACTGCAGCGCTACGGGCGGGATTTAAACGAACTGGCCCGGCAGGGCAAGCTGGATCCGGTCATCGGCCGGGATGAAGAAATCCGCCGGGTCATGGAAATCCTGTCGCGTCGTACCAAGAACAATCCGGTGCTGATCGGGGAGCCGGGCGTGGGCAAAACCGCCATCGTAGAAGGTCTGGCACGGCGCATCGTAGCCCGCGACGTGCCGGAGGGATTAAAAGAAAAAACCGTCATTGCCCTGGACATGGGCTCACTGGTAGCCGGGGCCAAATACCGCGGTGAATTTGAAGAGCGGCTCAAGGCAGTGCTGAAGGAAGTCGAGCAGTCTGATGGCAAAATCATCCTGTTCATTGATGAGCTGCATACCGTCATCGGCGCCGGGGCAGCCGAAGGCGCCATGGATGCCAGCAATCTCTTGAAACCCATGCTGGCGCGGGGGGAACTGCGGGCTATCGGTGCGACCACGCTGGACGAATATCGTAAACATATTGAAAAAGATGCCGCGCTGGAAAGGCGCTTTCAGCCGGTCTTGGTCAATCCGCCTTCGGTGGAGGACACCATTTCCATTTTGCGTGGTTTGAAAGAACGCTACGAAGTCCATCACGGGGTACGCATCAAAGATGCGGCGCTGGTCGCGGCAGCCGTCTTATCGGATCGTTATATCGCCGACCGTTTCCTGCCCGACAAGGCCATCGACCTGATGGATGAAGCTGCCGCCCGGCTGCGCACGGAAATGGACAGCATGCCAACCGAACTGGATGAAATCACCCGGCGCATTATGCAGCTGGAAATTGAGGCCACTGCCCTGGGCAAGGAAAACGATACTGCTTCCTGGGAAAGACGGGAGCATATTGTAAAGGAAAAACAAGATCTGCAGACTGAAGCGGACGCCATGCAAGCCAAGTGGCAATCTGAAAAAAATGCCATCGCCCGAGTCAGCCAGCTCAAGCGTGACATTGAAGACTGCCGCATGGAAATCGAAAAAGCAGAACGCGACTATGATCTGGACAAGGCCGCTGAACTTAAATACGGCCGCATGAATGAACTGGAAAGAAAACTGCAGGCCGAAGAAGCGACTTTAGCTGACAAACAGGGTCAGCAGATGCTGTTGCAGGAAGAAGTCGGGGAAGAGGACATTGCCAAAGTGGTCAGCCGCTGGACCGGCATCAACGTAAGCCGGCTGCTGGAAGGTGAAAGGCAGAAGCTCATGCATTTGGATGAAATATTGCACCAGCGGGTGGTCGGACAGGATGAGGCCGTACAAGCGGTGGCCGATGCCGTCTTGCGTTCCCGCAGCGGGCTGAAGGATCCCAACCGTCCGGTAGGCAGTTTTATCTTCCTGGGCCCTACCGGGGTCGGCAAGACCGAACTGGCCAAAGCCCTGGCCGAGTCCTTGTTTGATGACGAACGGGCCATGATCCGCATGGATATGTCGGAGTATATGGAAAAACACAGCGTCGCCCGGTTGATCGGTTCACCCCCCGGATACGTGGGCTATGATGAAGGCGGACAATTGACCGAAGCGGTAAGACGCCGCCCTTATTCAGTCGTGCTGTTTGATGAGATTGAAAAGGCTCACAATGACGTTTTCAATATCCTGCTGCAAATCCTGGATGATGGGCGTCTGACTGACGGACAGGGACGGACGGTTGATTTTCGCAACACCATTATCATTATGACCTCGAACCTGGGCAGTCAGGAGATCCTGCAATTCCAGGAGCAGGGCGGCCGTTATGATTTGATGAAGGAAGCAGTAATAAGCATTCTCAAACAGTATTTCCGCCCCGAGTTCCTGAACCGTCTGGACGAAATCATCGTATTTCAGGCGCTCAGTACAGAACAAATTGAAAAAATTACCGATCTGCTGCTGCAGACCCTGGCCCGGCGCTTTGAAAAAAACCTGGGCGGGCAGTTGCAGTGGGATGAAAAGGCCCTGCAGTATCTGGCGGAAAAAGGCTACCATCCCGCTTACGGTGCCCGGCCTCTGAAGCGGCTCATCCAGCAGGAAGTGGAGACCCTGCTGTCCCGCAAGATCATCAGCGGAGAAATCAAAGAAAACAGTCCGGTACAGCTGAGCGCATCTCCGGCAGGAATAACCCTAAAAGTTTAATCCCCAAGAGGGCTCATAAAACAGTCATCCAGCCGCATTTTAAAGTTGCGGCTGGATGATTCATTACTGCGATAAATCTGAATTGAGGGGCCAATCGTTGGCTCTCATCTTTTTATCATTGCTGCTTCAGATAAATTTTGTGGTACGTTTTCTTGCCTTTGCGTATTTTTATTCCGTTTTTTAGCTGTTTTGCCGTAATCATGGCATCAGCAGATTCAACTTTCACGTCGTCAACAAATACGCCTCCCTGTTGGATCAGGCGTCTGGCTTCGCTCTTGGAGGCTGCCAGCTTGCTCATAACCATCAGTTCAACCATACCGATAACCCCATTCTCCAGTTGCCCGACCGCAATCTCGGTGGTGGGCATATTGACGTCGATTCCTCCGGCAAAAAGAGCCCGGGAAGTGGATTGGGCCTTTTCCGCTTCTTCTTGGCTGTGAATTAGCTTGGTGAGCTCATAGGCCAATATTTCCTTGGCAACGTTTAGCTGGCTGCCTTCCCATTGATCCATGGCGTCAATTTGCTCCAGGGGCAGGAAGGTGAGCATCCGCAGGCATTTGAGGACGTCTGCGTCGTCGATGTTGCGCCAGTATTGATAGAATTCGTAAGGACTGGTTTTAGCCGGGTCGAGCCATACCGCCCCCTTGGCGGTTTTCCCCATCTTGCCGCCTTCAGATGTCAGCAGCAGGGTAATCGTCATGGCATAGGCGTCTTTCCCCAGCTTGCGGCGGATAAGTTCGGTGCCGCCAAGCATATTGGACCACTGGTCGTCGCCGCCGAACTGCATGTTACAGCCGTAATGCTGAAACAAATAATAAAAGTCGTAGGACTGCATAATCATATAGTTGAATTCCAGGAAGGACAGCCCTTTTTCCATGCGCTGCTTGTAACATTCGGCCCGCAGCATATTGTTTACCGAAAAGCAGTTGCCCACCTCCCGCAGCAATTCCACATAATTCAATTGCAGCAGCCAATCGGCATTATTGACCATGATCGCCTTGTCATCACCGAATTCAATAAATTTTTGCATCTGTTGCTTGAAACACTCGCTGTTATGTTTAATGATTTCGGGCGTCATCATGCTACGCAGATCGCTGCGCCCGGAAGGGTCACCGATATAGGCAGTTCCGCCGCCGATCAGTACCACCGGTTTGTT
>DAOTHZ010000077.1:0-8597 GCA_035447945.1 Syntrophomonas sp. | reverse complement strand
CAGGTTGAGGATGAACACTTCAGGAAAGCAAGAATCAGCTGCCAAACCCACAGGGGCAAATTGTTGATTTTTATCGAGAACAGCTTTAGGGGTGAGGTGGATATGCTGAACGGCTTGCCGCAAAGCGGCCGGGAGGGGCATGGCTTTGGGGTGAAAAGCATGGCCATGATTGCTGAAAAATATAACGGCTACTGCTCCTTTGAGGCCAAGGGTGAAATATTTACCCTGCGGATTGTGCTGCCGCTGTGAGGATGGGGTTAAATTGAGAATATTTATGGGCCTCTTTATTGTGAAGAGGCCTTACTGTATGTTTAGACGTTCTTTTAAGTTGTTAACATCTGCAAGTCATCCCCCCTCATCGACAAATGCCTTAGAGTTTATGCGAAACCAACATTAGAAGCAGGACGTTTTGAGGAAACGGTTCGTTTTCAATATTCCGGGCAACCCCCTGAAAAAAACACAAAAATACCAATTTTGGTAGTAAAATATAGTTGTATTTTATTTTAAAAAATACTTTTACAGATTACACAAGGACTGAAAGAGGTGTTGCCATGGAACCCGCTGAACTTGGAAGCTTCAGGAAATATACGGGAAAAGCAGGGAATATCCTTCCTGCCTCCGGAAAGAAACGTTGGTTTTTATCGATCATTACGATTGCGATAGTTTTATTATTATCGATTATCAACGGCCCGGCTATGGTTTTTGCCGAATCATCAAGCCTTTACTGGACAGACTATGCTTCCCAACCGACGCTGTCTGGTACAACCTATACCATTGCAAGCGCGGCCCAGCTTGCGTGGGTTGCGAAGCAGGTAAATGCAGGGAATGACTTTGCCGGCTATACGATTGAGATTTCAGACGGACTGTCGTCTATTGACCTGTCAGCTCATGACTGGGAACCGATTGGCTACACCACAAACGGAGCCAACGTTGATCGTAGCTTTTCAGGAATTTTTGACGGAAACAAAATACCGATATCCAATCTGAAGATCGGAACTTTCGAGAGCCCGGAAACAAAACTTTACTATGTCGGGCTGTTTGGGTATGCGAAAAAGGCAGAGATCAAGAATACTTGTATTACTAATGCAGCAGTCTACTATTCACAAGACGCATCTTTGTCTTCAGCAGGAAGCCTGATCGGATATGGCTATGATAGCATCATAACTGAATGTTCCTCCACAGGCACAGTTACTTGCGGTAATGCTGCAGCAGCTGGCGGGTTGGCGGGACGGTTGGATTCTTGTGTGGCTGAAGACAGCTGGTCGTTGTGTGCGGTGACCGTTGAGACCAGTGCAGATCCCGCCTATGTGACCCAGTACGCAGGTGGATTCGCCGGTGCCGTCAATAACAGTACAATCTCGGGCTGTTTTCATACGACCGGCAATGTTCAGAGTGAGAAGGGTCCTGCGCACGTAGGCGGGCTGATAGGAAACGCTGAATCGGTGGTTGGTTCCTATGGCTGCTTTTATTCCGGCACCGTATTCATCAAGAACTGCTATGCTACAGGTGAAGTGACGGGCGGGGCAGCTTCTTCAGTAGGTGGTCTGGCAGGATCGTTGACCAATGGCTTTGTGACTGGCAGTCATGCGAGTGTCAGGGTAACAGGCGGTGACACAAACACCGAGGGTACTGACGATACATCCTTTGTGGGGGGCCTGGTGGGGTACGCTTGCACCTTGGACAGCGAGGGGAACCCCGACTTGGTGGCGACAGACTGCTATGCGACCGGCGAGGTGTCAGGCACGAAAAACTGCTTTGTTGGCGGTTTGGCAGGATTTTCAAGCGACTTAACAGACTGCCATGCTGCCGGTAGTGTGACAGGTGGTAATGGTTCGAATGTCGGGGGACTCGCGGGATGCGCGTGCGATGTTACAGACTGCTATGCGATCGGAAATGTGGTCAGTACCAGCACTGGTGCTTTCGTTGACCTGGGAGGTCTCGCGGGATACGTGAACAATGTAACCAACTGTTATGCAACCGGCAATGTTAAAGGGGCGGCAGATTGCAGAATAGGTGGATTGGCAGGGCAGGCATGTGGCGATATAAAGAACTCCTACGCGACAGGAAGTGTGATTACAGAAGGCGAGGCGATAGATGCGGGAGGCCTGGCCGGCATGGTAGACGGTGCAGGGAATGACTTGGTCAATAGCTGCGCCACTGGCAATGTTAGCATTGAAAGAGGAAATGCAGGAGGCCTGGCATCTGAGATTGTCGGCGATATTATCAACTGCTACGCTGCCGGGGCGGCGTCCTCAGCCGAACCGGACAGGCAGCTTGGCGGCTTGCTGTGGGCGGGAATGTATGGGACTTCAGTCAGCCCTGCATATTGGAACAGCGACGCCAACTCTATTGGGGTCGAGTTTTGCCAGGACGACTATGACTACAACACCGGGACGGAGATCAAATTCGCAGATACCAGCACTGGTGTGCCATCGGCCTACATGCAATCCAGCGCCTTTGTTGATGAGTTGAATGCATTTGCGGGTTCTCACGCAGGGCTAAAGGTTTATCGCCACGGCGGCCTTTGGCTCAAAGTTTGATTGGCCGGTGGCTCTGCTGAGGCATTTCCGTGATCAGTATTTGTTGACCAATTCCTTGGGGACGACCTTTGTGAATTATTATTATAAATATTCACCCCCCATAGCGGCACTTATCGCCGGCAGCCAGCCGCTGAAGGTATTGGTCAGGGTATTGTTGGCTCCATTCATAGCCATGGTATATATGATATATCACCCAATACTGATGGGAATAGCGCTGTTGATTATATTCTTAATTTGTTTGTACTGGTTGCGCAGAAGATATGTTCAAGCTTAGTATCGGAATTATATTGGGAATTTGGTAATTATCAATCGCTCACGTTTTCAATAAACCTCAAAATAACACTATTTTTACTATATAAGAAGCATATTCAACCTATCCTTACGGCCAGCCATCCAATAAAATATAGATAACCTGTCTGGTTCAACAGAACCGTCATTTTTCCTGTTTCGGCTGATGATACTGAATGCACCCGCAACGTTATGGTGTTTATGTCATGAGCAAAACACACCGGGCCGGACAAGGAAAAACGGATTCTTGACCGCCAAGAGAAAAACAAACCAAAAAATGACTATGGGGAGGTACGATCAATGAAAAGGAAAGCTATAACTTTTATCATCACCGCGGTGATCATGTGGGCCATGCTTGCGATTTTGCCGGCATTCGCGGCTGATCTGCCGACGGGCAGCAACTTTGACAAGGCCCCGCAAAATTTGACGGTGGAGGTCAAGCAATGGGCAGATGGGAAACCATATTTTGCGTTACAGTGGACGAACCCTGAAAGCATATGGGAACTCCAACAATACGGCGTTGAACATGGAGAGTGGGGGGCAGAGTATCAGATCGATATGAAGATTGGTGACGGACAATGGCTCCATGAAGCGGGTGAGAGCCTTTTCGGGAATGGGATTAATTTTGATGAGGAATTAGATGAACCCGGAAATTATGTAACAGATGACGTTACCTGCGACCCTGTTGACATGGGAGTAAATGAGACGATCGATATCAAGACAAATGTCTATTATTTGCGGGTGCGATACGCCTATTCTGCCAATCAAGGCAGCGATGATGAACATTATATATACAGTCCTTTTTCCAATGTTGCTTCTATCGGTATGGAAGCGTTCTACAAGGAAGCGTCCGAATGGGCCAAGTCTGAGCTTCAGGGGGCCAATGATCTTGGCCTTATCCCTGCCATATTAAAAGGCGCTGACATGACCAAACCCATCACGCGGGAAGAATTCTGCGAGCTTGCCGTTTTGCTGTATGAAAAGGTGACAGGACAAAAAAGCGAGCCAGTTGCTTCGAATCCCTTTACGGATACGTCAAACCTGCAAATATTGAAAGCATATAACCTCGGCATAACCGCGGGAACTTCTCCAACCACTTTTTCGCCGAATGTCTTGATTAACCGGGAACAATGCGCGGCTATGCTGTTTAGAGCTATAAAAGCGATTCATCCCCAGGGAGATTATAATGTAACGGGCACCCCGGATTTTCCGGATCAAAAATACATTTCGGACTGGGCGGTTGAAGCTACTAAATATATGAATAAAATCGGCATTATTGCTGGCGACGCGCAGGGTAATTTTATGCCCAAGGCCACCACGCCGGCGCAGGAGGCTGCCGGGTACGGCATGGCAACAAGAGAACAGGCAATCGCTTTATCAGTAAGAACCTATGAGAAAGCACCAACAATTTAAAAACGGGTCTGTGTTGGGATTGCGGATCGTTTGACAAGAAGCGGGGAGGAGGCCACTCAGAGAATGAGTGACTTCCTCCCCGTAATTTTATTTCAGTAGATTCTGTTGTCTCTTTCAGTCATTATCGATTGCTTACGTTTTCAATAAACCTTTGCAGCATGGCAGCTGCTTCTGGAAGAGCGATATCATTGGCATGAAATATACCCGATCAAAATTATTAAGCTGTGATATAATTTATTTATAAACGGGGACCGAATCGGAGACGTACGAGGCGCAGCAAGCGTCAGGTGACGAAGTAATTGCCGATTCCTTTCCAACAGAAAAAATAATTCAATTGGATGTTTGCACTTTCCCGGGCGGACAAATGAAAAGAGTAAAATCCATATATAAAGGGGAAGAACATGCTTAGATCAATGAAATCCCTGCAAAGTCTTAAAAGCAAGCTGATCATCCTGTTGATCGGTGTGGTTTTACTCACCACGATACTACTGGGCGCGTTCCAGTATTTTTTTGTGATGAAAAACTATGAAACGTTGGATCTGCAAAGACGTGCACTGCTGGAAGATAATATTTTGAAGCTGATGAAGGCCACCGACAGCGTCTATCAAATGGTGGAAGCCCCCATCGAGAAGGAATCCCAAGTAATCCTGGCGAGGATGGTTGCGGATTATAATCAAAAAGGGCTGTCTGGTATTGATCTACATGACTATTACGACGAGGAAAGCGGTCTCGAACTCTACATCATCGACCAATCCGACACAGTCATAGCAGCGACCTATAAACCGGATATAGGGCTTAACTTTTCAAAATTTGCAGGTGTTGATGAGTTTTTGGATGGTATCAGAGATGAAGGCAAATTTTTCAGTGACAGGCTCTCGTTGTCGAGTCTCGAGAACATCGTCATGAAGTATTCATATCTGCCTACACCGGATGGGATGTACATCTTTGAAACCGGCAGCCCGATAGACAAGGATAAAGCTATACCGGATGTATTAAGCTTTGGAGATTTTGGAGATAGCATTTCCAAGAATCAGGGCTTTGTAGTAAGTGCGCTGCTGTTTAGCAAGTATGGAGTCACCTTTAATGAGGATGTGTCGGAAGTAAAACAAATCAATCCTTCCTTCAAACCTTATTACAACAAGGCACTTGACACCTTGCAGCCGGTCACCTTTGAAGGTACTTATGATGGACAAGCGGTAACGATCAAGTATTTGCCCTTTAGCTTTGCAGGAGCAGGAGATCTTCATGAGCATACCGTAATTGAGCTAATCTACAGCAATGCTGATCTGCAAAAATCAAAGAATCAAGTCATCCTGCTGATGCTGCTGACGATATTGCTGGGCTCTGGCCTTATCGCTGCCCTTGCCGTGAGGATGTCCACTGGTTTCTCCCCTGGACATCCTGCATGACGGCATGGAGAGAGTATCCCGGGGCGATTATGATTCCAGGATCCTATTGGAAACCGACGATGAGTTCTCCAATATCGCCCGACATTTTAACGAGATGACCGAAAGAATCAAAGCTTCCATGGCGGATCAGCAGGCCAAGGAAGAGGAGATAAAGACGCTGTATAAAAATGAAGCCTCCATGAACGAGACGCTGCTGCAGATGATGGCGTCGAACAAGCAGGGCTATTTCGAAACCATCAAAGCCCTCGTTAATGCTGAGGATGAAAAAGATGCTTATACGAAGGGGCATTGTGAAAGGGTAATGAATTACTCGCTTAATATCGGCAAGTCGATCAACCTGACTGAAAAGGATATGGATATACTGAGGTTTGGGGCTATTCTCCACGATCTTGGCAAGATAGGAATACCGGAACAGATCCTCAACAAGGGGACGGCATTGACCAACGAGGAACTTGCCTTAATCAGACAGCACCCTTCGATAGGCGCAAGGATACTGAATGATCTTACCTTTATGCAAGATAGCATCAGAATCGTTCATGAACACCATGAGTGGCATGATGGACACGGTTATCCAAGGAAGCTCAAGGGAGAAGAAATAGACCTTCTCGCAAGGATCGTGTGTGTGGCAGATGCCTTTGACGCGATGACCACCCAAAGGCCTTACCGTAAGAAAGCGATGACGATTGTGGAAGCGATCCAGGAACTAAGGGACAAAAGCGGCACCCAATTCGATCCCGGTCTGGTAAAGGTATTCGTTTCCCTGCTGGAGCAGGATTTAATTGAAAATTTGGCTTAGTTATTATCAGGAAAGGATGATACCATATGACGGAGAAAAAAATTCCCTGGTATAAAAAGTGTCCGCCTTGAATTATGATGTATGCACTGCTGGCGGCAGGATTTGGAGTTTATTCCTTGATAACATATCTGTTGTAAGCGATAACTATCGATTTACATCGCCTCTGCTGTAGCACGCGTGTTTTCACCAATCGCACACAAAAAAAGTATATTTGCTTTTTACGCAAGTATCTGTTACAATCTACCAAGCTCGATACATTAAGGATGAATAGACCTTCTGAATACTTTCTGCATTAAAGGGAGTTGCGACAGGTACTACCTTTGATATGAGCAGAAAATTTAGGAGGTTTTTTTATGTATTCAGACAAAACACTTACGTGTAGAGATTGTGGGAACGATTTTGCGTTCACCGCTTCCGAGCAGGAATTCTATGCGGAAAAGGGATTTACCAATGAACCGGGTCGCTGCCCCGAATGCCGCGCTGCGCGCAAGGCTGAATCAAGGGGAGGCAATCGCGGCGGTTACCAGTCAGACCGTCAGATGTACGAAGCGACTTGTGCGACTTGCGGAAAAATCGCGATGGTACCCTTCAAGCCCAGCGGTGACAGACCAGTATACTGCAAAGACTGTTTTACACCGCAGCCAAGAAGAAATAGCTGGTAGAATTTGATTGATGGAATCCCTGGAATCGTTCGCGGCTCCAGGGATTTTTTGTGAGCCGATTAATTTGCCCAAGGTTTATTCATATTAAACAAAAAATATTTTAGGAGAATCATTAACATATGTTAAAATTCCAAGAACTTAAAATCGACCCGACCATTATCTCTGCACTCAGTAACATGGGTTTTGAAGAACCCACGCCGATTCAGGAGATGACCATTCCCTTGGCGATGATGGGGCGCGACCTGATTGGGCTGGCCCAAACCGGAACCGGAAAAACCGCTGCCTATGGAATACCTCTGGTGGATAAGTGCTCGGCTGAAACAGAGCAGGTGCAGGGGTTGGTGATCGTTCCCACCCGCGAGTTGGCGATGCAGGTGGCAGAAGAACTCAACAAGATCGGCAGCCAGAAAAAAATCCGTTCCCTGCCTATTTATGGCGGACAGGAGATGGAACGCCAGATCCGTGCGCTGAAAAACCGTCCCCAGATCATCGTCGGAACGCCGGGCCGATTGATGGATCATCTGCGCCGGCGCACGATTCGACTGGATCAGATCAGCCTGCTGGTCTTGGATGAAGCGGACGAAATGCTCAATATGGGCTTCAAAGAGGATATCGAAGCGATCCTCCGGCATGCGCCGCAGGAACGGCAGAACCTGTTGTTTTCCGCCACCATGCCCTTGCATACGCGCAACCTCAGCCAGGAGTTCATGCAAAATCCGGAAATAATCCATATCAATCCCCGGGCAGTGACCGTCATTAATACCGAGCAGCAGTATATGGAAGTGCCGGAGCTCAAGAAACTGGATGTCCTGTGCCGCCTGCTGGATATGCAGAATCCCGACATGGCAATTGTCTTTGGCCGTACCAAGCGTCGGGTTGATGAAATCGCTGAAGCCTTAAGCAAAAGAGGATATTCAGCCGACGGGATTCATGGCGATTTGACCCAGAGTCAGCGGGATACGGTGATGCGGAAATTCAGAACCGGAACGATTGATATTCTGGTGGCCACTGATGTAGCCGCCCGGGGCCTCGATATCAGCGGGGTCACGCATATCTATAACTTTGATATACCGCAAGATGCAGAGTGGTATGTTCACCGCATCGGCAGGACCGGTCGGGCGGGCGAAACCGGCTTGGCCATTACCTTTGTGACGTCCCGGGAAATGGGTCACTTGAAATACATTGAAGAATCCATCAAACACAAAATCAGCCGTCAGCCCATGCCTACCCCCAATGATGCGCTGGCGGGTCTGCAGCAGGCGGTGGTGAACAATTTGCTGGAAGTCGCCGGTCAAGTAGAGATGCAAGCCTATCGGGCTTTGGCCAAGGGCTTGCTGGATGAATATGATTCGGAAACCTTGCTGGCCGCTGCTCTGAAAATAATGACCCGTGAACCGGAAGAGAAACCCTTGCCCGTTTTGACGGAGGCGCCGCCGATTCATCTCAAGCGTGTCCGCACTCCGAAAGAGAACAATAGCGGCTATCGCCG
>DAOTHZ010000076.1:0-8672 GCA_035447945.1 Syntrophomonas sp. | reverse complement strand
GCCTGGCCGGCAATCGGCTCGGTGACCCAGATCAAAGGTTCCTGGACCAATGACATCTGGCGGCTGAAAGGCTGCTCATACAAACCCACATGCCCCCACCAATCCATGGCGTTTTCCGCTTTGCCATTGACCGTAAAGGATACTTTAATGATGTTGGGAAACTCGGTCAGGGTGTTGACGATGCTGGCGATGCCTAATGCTTCACCGCTGGCTCCCACGTTGGCCTGCAATACTTCGGGCGAAAAATCGACGGTGGCCAGCCCCTGGTCATTGACTTTCACTCCCAGGACCTTGGTGTTGGCCGGCAAAACCTTGTATGCGCCCTGCGTTGTCGGCGTTACCTTAATCAGCTCTTCCACGGCTGCTTTGGGCATATCATCCGTCTTTTTGAGCAAATGGGTTTCTCTCACCAGATAACTGTTGTACGATGTATCTTTGGGATAATAGACAACCACATTGATTTCCTCAGTGGCAGGTGTTGGAGTTTTGCCATTATCTTTGTCGCTCCTGAGCAAATCACAGCCCGCCACCAGCAAAACCCCTGCCAGGAGCAACATGATGGCTATCATCTTAGAAAAGCGCTGCATATTAAATCCCTCCATGTAATTCTTATAGTCATAATAGAGAAGATTCGGGCAAAACCTTTCATCCTGCTTGTAATTAGTATAGCTAACTTATACAATTTCATTAGTGTGAATTTTGTACGGATTGGAAGCAGGAGAGGATGAGCGCTATGACAATGGCCGATGAATTTAAAGCGTATGCGAAAAAACTTGGTTTTCCGGAATCTGAAACCATGGGCCGGATTTTGGATATATTGTTCCCGGATGAGATCAGCCGAAAAATCGCCCAAGCTCTACATAAACCTGTCAGAATTGGGGAGCTGGCAGAAATCACCGCGATACCGCTGGATGTCTTGCAGGAGACGGCCGAGCAGTTGTTTTGCCGGGGAGCCATTGCCAGATATCTGGATCCGCCTGATCAGTACCGGTTGTATCCGGCGATGATCGAACTGCGGGATGCCACCGTCATTCATCCTGATTGTCCACAGGCGTTGTTTGAACTATGGGAGCAGTTGATCACCAAAGAACTGGCAGACCTCACGCCATACTGGAAGGAAAAGAACGTGCCGGAAATGCTGCGGGTGGTGCCGATTGAAGAAACGGTTGCATCCCAGAATCTGATTCTGGATGTGGATTCGGCCCGGCAAATCTTTCGGGAGGCGGAAGTCATTGCCGCCATGCCTTGTCCTTGTCGACTGCAGGCCCGCCGGGTAGGAAAAGAAGTCGATTGTCCGGCGCCGGATGATATCGATCTCTGCATGCAAACCAACAACTTTGCCCGGGCCATGCTGGCGCGCGGAGTCGGGGAGCGGTTAAGCAATGAGGAAGCGCTGCGGCGGATAGAACTGGCCGAGGATGCCGGACTGGTTCATCAGGTGCGCAATAATATTAAAGAAGACATGATGATGTGCAATTGCTGTTCCTGTTGCTGCAGTGGATTATATATGATCCATCATTTGGATTACACGCCTTATGCCAAGTCGCGTTTCCGGGTTGCATTTGATGCATCCCTCTGCAACGGCTGCGGTCTGTGCGTGAAACGCTGCCACTTCTTTGCCATTGATATTGACAAAAATCTGAAACCCAAAGAACGGGTAGCCCAGGTCGACTATGACAAGTGTTATGGCTGCGGCTTGTGCACTTTGAAATGTCCCACCCAGGCGCTGACCATGATGGAAGTGCGTCCCCGTGAAGCGGTGCGCACAACATAAAAGTTCTGCCAAGGGGGGCAAGGCCATGCACGAACTGCCGGTCATTGACAGTATACTAAATATCGTCCTTCGGCATGCGGCCAATCATCAAGTGCAGCGGGTGGTTTCTATTACCCTGCAGGTTGGTGCGATGAGTGATTTGGAAGATGAATGGATGCAGCGTTATTTTGACCAGCTCAGTCAGGGAACGGTGGCAGAAGCTGCGGTGTTGAAGATCAACCGCATTCCGGTAGTGTTTGCTTGTCCGGCCTGTGGCCATGAATTTGAGATCTTTCCGCATGTTAACCAGGCCATCCTCTGTCCGCAGTGCGGGCGGGACAAAGGCTTTACCTTGCTTTCCGGGCGGGAATACCATATCAAGGAAATGGAAGTAATTTAGTTTTATCAGGAAATGGGGCGAATTTGACGAATACAGACAGCTCGCAAGAAAAAACAGCTTTATTGACAGTAATGACGACTTCGTTTATGACCACCTTTATGGGCAGTTCGATCAATCTGGCCCTGCCTGCCATGGGCAATGATTTGGGCAGCAACGCGGTCGTCACCAGCTGGATTATCACGGCCTATATCCTGGCTTCCGCTATTTTTCTCCTGCCTTTTGGCCGCCTGGCCGATATTAAAGGACGGCGCAGAGTTTATCTGATCGGGGCGATTTTTTATTCCTTGTTTACCTTGCTGGTGCCGCTGGCCAACTCCGTACAGATGGTCATAGCGTTGCGCGCCTTGCAGGGCCTCAGCGCGGCTATGATTTTTGGTACCGGTATGGCCATTTTAAGCGCTGTTTACCCTCCCCAAAAGAGAGGCAAGGCTTTGGGCTACAGTGTATCCGTGACCTATCTGGGATTATCCGCAGGCCCGGTGGTGGGCGGCATGATGAACCAGCATCTGGGCTGGGAAAGCATATTTTATGTATCCGGGCTGATGGGATTGGCGGCCGTGTATGGCGCTTATGCCAGACTGAAAGGGGAATGGATAGGGGCGCCGGGAGAGCGTTTTGATATACCCGGAGCATTGCTCTATATTATTGGACTGCTGGCCTTGTTGTATGGCCTGTCATCGGTGGAAAGCTCGTCTTGGGCTATTTATCTGGCGGCAGCGGGACTGATTCTGCTGGCGGTATTTGTGAAATGGGAATTGACAAGCAAGGAACCGATTCTGAAAATCCAGCTGTTTCGAAACAATGTAACCTTTACCATGTCCAATCTGGCGGCTTTAATCAATTACAGCGCTACCTTTGCGGTGACCTTTCTGCTGTCGCTTTATCTGCAGGTGGTGCAGGGTTACTCGTCTCAAACAGCGGGTTTAATCCTGCTGGCCCAACCGTTGGTCATGGCGCTGCTCTCGCCTCTGGCAGGCCGGCTGTCGGATCGGATTGAACCACGCAAAGTCGCTTCTGTGGGCATGGCCTGCTCGGCGCTAAGTTTGTTTCTCTTTTCTTTTCTCCGGCTCGATACTTCTCCGGTCCTGTTAATCGGTGTTTTAATCCTGGCCGGTTTTGGCTTTGCCCTGTTTTCTTCTCCCAACAGCAATGCGGTCATGAGTTCAGTGAATATAAAGCTTTACGGGATTGCATCATCCATCCTGGGGACCATGCGTCTGGTCGGGCAAGCCGCCAGCATGTCCATTGTAACCTTGCTGGTAGCCGTCTATATTGGCAGGGTCGCGCTAACTGACGCACCGCCGGCAGATCTCCTGATCATGCTGCGCGTTGCCTTTGGCATTTTTACGGTTTTGTGTTTGTTCGGTGTCGCTGCCTCCCTGGCGCGCGGCAAGGTTCACGAGTCCAACGAAAAACAGGCATTATAAGTATTAATGTAATAAGGGGAATGGGGGAAGAAGCATGAATTTTATCGGCAATGTCATCTGGCTCTTACTGGGAGGAATCATCGTGGCCATCCTATGGTTTCTGGCGGGTGTCATTTTATGTATTACCATCCTCGGCATACCCTTTGGAATCCAATGTTTTAAAATCGCCGGCTTTGTCTTGTGGCCGTTCGGCAAAGAGATCGAACTGGGTCACTTTGGCGCCGGAGGATTGATTATGAACATCATCTGGCTGATCGTATTTGGCTGGGAATTTGCTTTGACCCATCTGGTCATTGGACTGCTCTTTTGTGTGACGATTATAGGAATTCCCTTCGGTCTGCAGCATTTTAAATTCGCCCAGTTGGGACTTATTCCTTTTGGTGCGGTGATTAAATAAGGCTGGACGGATAGATTGATGGTCATGGGGAATAACACTCAGGCCGGGATCGTGAAAACAACAGTCTGGCGGATTTAGGGGATTGATAATCATATGTTGACAAAACAAAGATTCCCGGAGCTATCAAAAAAACTGGGTGACTGTGGGGTTTCGTTTATCACTGATATTCGTGCCGAGGGCAGGGGAGCGGCGATTGCCAATACTTATTTTCTGGACATGGGCGATCAGTATTATATGATCGATGCAGCCTGCGGCAAGAAGCGTCTCAGGCGAATCAGGGATCATCTCCAAGGTCGCAATTGCGATTTGCTGGCAACCCATTCCCATCTTGATCACAGCGCCAACAGCGGAGCGGCTGTGAACCAAAGATCACGGATCATCTTTCATCCGCTGGTGGAGCACAAGATTGATAACCTGCAGCGCAATTACACGGAAATTACACCGGCGATGATCAACGCTTTCGGAGTTGAGGGGTTCTTTGGCCGTACCGGTATGCTGCGTCCTTCGATGAGAAAAAAATTGTTGTTTATCCAAAAGCATTTCCCGTCATTCTTTTCCCAACTTATGAAGCTTGTTTCACTCGCTTTGCTGCGGATCAACATCGGCCATATCCATTCACCCCATGCCAATGTTCAGTATCTTTCCTATGCAGATCAACGCGATTTAATATTTGATGGAATCCACTTTTCGGGATGGGATTTGGGCAACGGGATCTTTGCTCTGGAGACGCCCGGTCATCAGAATGACCATCTTGCTTTTTATATTCCCGGGCGAAGAATCATGTTTGCCGGGGATTTGATCAATTTTTTAAATCCCAATGACATCCTGGACGGAAGCATAAGGGATACCCATGACGGGTTGAACAAAATGCTGCAGCTGGCCGAAGCAGGAGCAATCGATATTCTGGCGCTCAGTCATGCGCTGCCGATTGTCGGCAGCGATCAGGCAGTCTCTTATATCCGCACGATTATAGCCCAACAGGATGAAATATTTGCAACTGTTGCCGAAATCGTAGATTCTTGTGCAGATAAAAATGATTTTGCAGAGATCATCGCCAAAATCTATCGACATGAATCGGAACTGATGAAAAGAGTGCTGAAAATTAATTATCCCCGTTCCGTTTCATTTATTGACGTTTATGTTTATTTGTATTTACAGGAATTCTTGCATCCTGATATTGATTAAGATAAGACTGGATATAGCGGCGCACTTCCGAGGCCGGGGAATAGATCCCCCAATGTCCCTCGCATAATACATCTGCTTCCAGATCGAGCAATAACTTCAGTGACTTCCTCCCTTGCTGCAGATCAGAACCCCATGCCTGGTTAACATCATCCGCGCTTGGATGACAATGACGTGATGAACCGGGCAACCAAGATTGCCAAACGAATCGCTAAAAAATCGCCTTTGGCATTGCGCGAAGCCAAGCAATGCATCAATAATGCCGTCAATATGGATCTGCGTTCCGGTTTGAAAAGTGAACAAATTGCCTGGGCAATCCTGTTCTCTTCGTCAGATCCCCAAATCGGAATCAATGCTTTTCTGGAAGGCAAAGAAGCGATATTCAAAGGAAAATGAATACCGCTCAGACTGGTAATATTGGATGATCGTTGCGTCAATAAGGGAAGCATGGTTGAGCGGCGTACCTCCTGTACACTCCAATCACCGGTCTCCTGCTTGCATTGCGCTTAACTACTTATGCTTGGTTTTTTATATCTTTCTAATTATCTTTTTCGTTTTTAACTTCGTTTAAAGCGTTCTTTTATCCGCTCCAGCCAAGATTTCTTGCTTTCAGCTGGTTTTTCCGCCACAGTTTCCACATGGACCGGTGCGGGGGCAGGACGCTGGTCATGGGAGATTGGCGCAGATGGCTGCGGCTTGGGTTGCTCCACTATGCTCGCTGGTGGGACAGAAGACTTCTGTAGGTCCTGTCGACCGGATGAAGCTGTCCGCCGTCCTGGTTTACCATCTTTATCAGGTGCCTTGGGCTGTCGTTGTGCATCCGTCTTATTAGGCTGATTCCCGGTTGGTTTGGGGGATCTGGGTTTGCTGTCTCTGGCAGTACCCTGGGCTTCCTTGGTTTTAGGTCTGCTCTTGTCAGTGCTGCCAGTTGCCCGCACAGGTTGGAGCTTATGTTCATTGGCCTTTTTCCATTCGGCAATCAGTGTTTGCTGCTCATTGAGCGCAGCATCTGTCGGCAAGGGCAGTTCTTCAATTATCGTGCCGATATGTTCCTCAATTTCGTAAAGAGACATGATGTCATCGCTGGTAACCAGGGAGATGGCGCGACCGACCTTGCCCGCTCTGCCGGTACGACCGATCCGATGGACATAGCCATCTTTTTCGAGGGGAATATCATAATTTATCACCAGGGCCAGCTCATCGATATGAATGCCCCGGGCCGCCACATCCGTAGCCACCAGTATATGGAATACGCCTTCTTTAAATTGCTGCAAGGTCTTTAATCGCTTGATTTGCGGGATATCTCCATGTAATCCGCGGGAGGCGATCCCTTTTTGGGTCAGAAAGCTCTGCACCCGGTCGACGGTACTGCGCATATTACAGAAAATGATACAGCTGTCGGGCCGTTCATGTTGCAGCAAACGATTCAGCTGGGTGCGTTTTTCATTGTCATTGACACGATAATAAAACTGCTCGGTGGTATCGACGGTCATAGTATCCGACTCGATTTCAATCAGCGCCGGGTTTTTCATATTCTCCCGACACAGCTTCTGCACTTCCGGCGGGATGGTGGCGGAGAAAAGAAGGGTCGTCCGATTGCGGGGCAGGGTACGGATGATGCGCCTGACCTGATCAATAAATCCCATATCCAGCATTCGGTCCGCTTCGTCAAGAACGAGAAAGCGGATATGATTGGTCTTTAAGGTGCCGTGTTGGATATGGTCATACACCCGGCCTGGCGTTCCGGCAACGATGGCCACGCCTTTTTTCAAACTGTCAATCTCCGTATTGATGTTATGTTGTCCATATACCGCCGTGGTTTTATGGGGCAGATGCTTGCCGATATGCTTGAGATCACTGTCCACCTGTACGGCCAGTTCCCGGGTGGGCGTGAGAATTAATCCCTGGGGACCGGCTTCCTGCGGGTTGATCAACTGCAGCATCGAAACACCAAAAACAGCGGTTTTGCCGCTTCCGGTCTTGGAGATGACGATTAAATCTTCCTGATTTAATATATGAGGAATTGCCTCACATTGGACAGCCGTCGGAGACTCAAACCCCATTTCCTGGAGAGCCCGTAATATGGGCGATGAAATATTTAGCTCACTAAAACTGCTCATGTCTGTCTTCTTTCATGCTTTTCTTGATAGGTAATCCTTGAATATTATATCACTTTTCAAGCATCTCTGCTGTTGGATTGGAGGATTGTATTTTTTGTGTATCTTGGTTGAGAAAAAGCTAAATAGATGGTACACTTTTGTTACAGTCATAAGGAATTATGTCGAATTTAAAATAAGATCAATACTGTTAATGGAATTTGAAGTTTAAAGCATTTTAAGGCTTCATGTTATCATACTGATTTGTATTAATAATATCCATAAATGTAACGATACACAACCGATCACAGCAGAAGTTTCGAAACTTATAATAAAGGTGGAATATGCTAATGGCAGAGAAAATCGTTGAAGTAATCGGTATCAGGGAAGAAAACTGTACCAATTGCCATCAATGCATCGCTGTTTGTCCGGTGAAGATCTGCAGTGATGGCAGTGGTGATGTGGTTAAATTTAATAATAATCTTTGCATTGGCTGTGGCCGCTGCGTAGAGGCCTGCGTTAAAAGCCATGGAGGTAACAGTGAGAAAAGCGCCCGCTATATTATTGATGACGCGCAACAGTTCAGCAAAGACATCGGTAAAAAAGACATTTATTGCCTGGTTGCACCATCTGCACAGAGTAACTTTGATTTAAAGAAACTTATTGCCGGGCTGAGAAAACTTGGGGCCAAAGGGGTTTATGACGTTTCTCTGGGCGCAGAAATCTCGGTTGCTGCATGTCATGAGGCGATTCAGTCCGGCACAGCCAAACTGCCAATGATTGCCAATCCCTGTCCGGCCGTAGTCAGGTATATCGAACTCGAACATCCCGATTTGATTGAATATCTGGCGCCGGTTGGAAGCCCTCTGCATTGTCTGGCGGTATATGTCAGGTCACTGCACCCCGAGGCAGAACTGGCTTTTATATCGCCATGTCTGGCCAAACGCAGAGAAATCAAAGAAAACCATCTGGTGAAATACAATGTGACGTTTCAATCCCTAAACGAAATTTTTCAAAAGAAGAAAATCAATCTTACGGCATTGCCGGATGGCCAATATGACAATCCCATTCAGGCGGGGATTGCGACCAAATTTTCCTCTCCTGGCGGGCTGAAAGACTCGTATCTTTTCCATTATCCGGAAACGCCTGCCAGCAGGATTACCAAAATAGAAGGGCCCATTGTCTTTGAACAATATTTACCCAATCTGGAGAAAGCGATTAAGAAAGGGAAGCCACATTTGCCATTGCTAATTGATGTGCTGAGCTGTGAAAAAGGCTGCAACATGGGGGCGGGATGCATCAATCAAAAAAACTCCATTGATGAGATTGAATACGCTGTGGCCAATCGCTCTGAAATCTGTACCAGCAGCCCCGAAAAGAATAAAGAACTGGATATTTTTCTGCGCGATGTTATCAG
>DAOTHZ010000075.1:0-8787 GCA_035447945.1 Syntrophomonas sp. | reverse complement strand
GAAAAGCTTGTCCCTGGCTTCCCGGCGAGCCGGGTCACGGGGAATTAATCCGGGAAAAGAAGGATAATTGCAGTCCAGGCGAATAAAAGCAGACTTGCATACGTTCATCCAGTTAAGGCAATAAAGCTCCCTGAGGTTTTCCAAATCGTGTCGGGCCATTTTGTGCAGCTGCGGATCAATGTCATCCACACTACATTCGCATCCTAAACTGTACGGGTTTTCGTCCTGCAGCAACAAATCGAGAAAGTAGGTTTGCCAGACATCTCCCTGGGTGCCATAATAACGGCTGTAGGCAAGCAGCCGGTGGCTTATCATATAGAAGTATTCTTCGAATTTGACTTTATTGGCCGCACCTTCACAGTCCAACATCTGACAGACCAGATTAACCAGTTCGTCCTCCAGCAGGCTTCGATACAAGATGATACGATTCAACTCCGTACGTTTAGCTATCATTGCAACCTCCTGCCCGTATTCCTGTCAGGAAATTTTGCGGGGCCCTCTGCCCAACTGCCTTGGTACTCGAATCAGTGTTTTTTATAATTGCCGTCAGAGCCATGCTGATGATGGTCATGGCTGCAGCCTGGACCATGATGGTGATGATGACAGGTATCATCGCAGACATGTCCCTCCGGAACAACTTCTATGGTGTCAAGCTGGGTCTTGACCTGTTCCCGAATGGAGGCCAGATATATTTTATAAAGTCTTTTCTGCTCAGCTTGTTCGGCAAACGTAAGCCCCTGGCTCTTTTTTTTACTGGCCAGTTCATTGATACGTTCCACCAATTCTTTGGTTATCATGATTGCCACCTCAGTTGGTATCGACTTATGTGCTAATTATAATGGATTAATGGTACTTCGAGCAAGCAGTAAAGCAATGCAAAATCGGGTTATGATAGCCCTGGGTTTTGCAGATAAGTGCTCGTTATGACAAGTCACCATCCAGATATAAAAATCAAGGACTTGTTAAAAATACGGAAAATGAGTGGGGGCAATACGCTTGCCCCCACTCATTTTCCTCGATGGTTTGAGGTTTTAAATTGCTTTGCGCATCTGCTTGGTATTTACATCAGAAGCAGAATCAATCAGGTTTAGCCGTTTGGCTTCGTGAACCAGCCAATCACGGAAATCCGGATGAGCTATGCTGACGATCCGCTGTACTCTTTCCCGCATACTGGTACCTTTAAGATAGACACAACCATATTCTGTTGCCAAATACTGTACATCCCAGCGAGTAATCCCGACCCAACCGTTTACCACCGGTGATATTTTGGAATGGAGTTCACCCTTCTTGTCAGTATAAGTTGAGTATAGCGCCAGGAATGCTTTGCCTCCTTTGGATTGCCAGGCTCCCTGGACAAAATCAGCCTGTCCGCCCATCCCGGAAAAAGGTACGATTCCCATGGATTCCGATATGCACTGACCACCCAGATCGCATTCGGTAATGGCATTGATGGCCATGAAATTATCGTGTTTGGCAATATTGGCAGGATTAGCACAAAAATCAATACCATGCACTTCAATGCCTGGGTTTTGATCCACAAATTTATACAATTCCGGTTGCCCAATTATGATGCTGCCCACCATTTTATCTTCCATAAAAGTTTTTTTACGGTTGGTCAGCGCTCCAGATTTATATAAATCCAAATAGGCATCAACAATCATTTCCGTGTGGCAACCAAGATCTTTTTTGCTGGTCAATTGCTTGCCGACTGCGTCGGGCAGACCTCCGATTCCAAGCTGAACACAAGCCCCGTCGGGAATGTACTCTGCGATATAACTGGCAATTGCCACATCTTCCTGGGTAATTTCTGCTCTGGGCAATGAAATCAGATCCCAGTCTGCCTCGTTAACGGCGGTAACCTCTGAAATATGGAAATGATTATGTCCATACACACGGGGAGCGTTTTTATTGACTTCCAGGAATACTTTCATTGGTTTCCCGAGCTTTATCGCCCGCCTGGTCAGGGAATAACTGTGGGTGCAGTTCATCGCACAGCTGAACCAGCCATTTTCGTCCATGGGACTGGCAGTCATGGTAACCGCATTATAATCACTGTCCATCATGGAACGAGGGATATCAAAAAACCTTACCGGCCAGGGATCGATCACTCCTTTTTGGGCCAAGGGACGCTCAAAGGGACTGATATAACCCGCCCGATAATGAATTTGACTGGCTATCTCCGGTGTACATAAATATGGCGCATTAAGGTTTAAGCCCACCGTTAATTCGCTGTCAACCAGTTCACCATTGGCAATGCGTTTGGCAATGGCCTGCCATAATACGCGGGGCGTACCGTTGGCAGTCGGCAGGGATATTTTATCTCCATTGATAATCATCTGCGCTGCTTCTTCGGGAGTCTTTAATTTTTCTTTATACATCTGCTGCCATTTTTCGTACATTATTTCATCTCCTTGCATTTCAAAATCTGATACTTTCACCGTTTCTTATAGCATGTGCTGCATCCCCTGTTTTTTATGTTTACTCGTAGATTTTCTCATCCTCATCAAAAGCGCTGGCAGCATCAAATTCGCTGGCCCGTTTGGTGGTATTGTTCTTTAGTTCTTTCTTTCTTTCCGTATACCATTCGTGTTGAACAATTACATTCATAATTTCATTGCTGCCTACCCAAATCATCGATAAACGCATATCCCGCAGGATTTTTTCCAACGGATAGACATCTGTATAGCCGATGCCGCCCATGGCCTGCATGCAAAGATTGGCTACATCCCAGCATTGTTCCGTAACAAATTTCTTGCCTTCAGAGACGAGACGCCGGCAGAGATTGGGATCTGCCCCGGAATCAACCGCCCGGGCTGTGGTATACATAAAGCTGCGGCAACTGTCCAATTTGGCAGCGGAATCAGCAATTTTAAAACTTACTCCCTGGAAATTGTTAATCGTCTGACCAAAAGCCTTGCGTTTCAAAGTATAATCTGTCGCTATTTCCAAAGCCGGACGTACCGCACCAATCGTCATAGCTGCCGTGCCAAATCTTTCCGGAATCATCATCTGATAGAAAATGGGATAGGCACCGTTGACTTCGCCGATAATGTTTTCCTTGGGTACCCGTACATTGTCAAAAACCACTCTGGCAGTTCCGCCGCCCCGGCATCCCATCAGACCGTACAGATACTCTGTTTTGACTCCCATTTCGCGTTCCACCATGAAACAGGTCATGGATTTGTTGGCTTTGGCTTCCGGATCAGTCTTGGCGTAAACCAGGAAATAATCCGCCCCTTCCCCCCCGACGATAAAGCGTTTCTGCCCATCAAGAATGAAATCGTCACCGTCTCTTCTGGCATAGGTTGTTGAGCCAAAAAAGTCAGATCCACCTCGTGGTTCTGTCAAACATTCAGCAGCAAATTTTTCTCCTTTGCAAATAGAGGGTAAAAACTTTTTCTTCTGTTCTTCCGTTCCGAAGTTTACAATGGCCTCTGGTACAACGTCACCGGTGACCCCATAGCTACAACCGAACATATAACCATTTACACAGATTTCTTCCAAAGCAATGATATCATCTTCCCATTTCAGTCCACGTCCGCCGTATTCCTTGGGAACTCTGAGACCAATCAGTCCTCGTCTGCCGCATTCCCGCAGATATTCCTTGGGATATTTGATTTTGTCTGCGTCCATGTCCAGGATATAATCGCGTGTAACTGATTTGGCCAGATCTCTGGCTTCATCCCGCAGCTTCAACTGTTCAGGCGTCATCAAGAATTCAAACATCGTATAACCTCCCAGTTATAATTAATTCCGCAAATTGTCATGCAATGATTTTGCTGATTGCGCGCTTCATCAGCAGTTTATATGCTATATAATATCACGTTTGTAATAAACGCGCAAGTGTTTGTGGTGATTATCCGGAAAAATATTTCATTTGTAATTTGAGGAAACAAAAAGACAGGCTGTACGGCCTTTATATGGCGTGATGTGAGTGTTATTCCCGGGGTTGATCAATAATTACAATGGCTCCAGAAGGGCAACTTTCCTGACATAATCCGCAGGAAATGCATAATTCAGCTTTTATTCTATATACACCGATGGGACTGATGGCTTCCACTGGACAGACATCTGCGCACAAACCGCAATTAGAGCACTTTTCGGCCAATATTATATACATATATCCTCCCAATCAATTCTACAAAAGGGATGCGATGAGGTTCTTTTGAATGATGTTGGTCCCTTCCAATGTCGATAAAACCCGGGCATCACGCACCAGCTGTTCAATAAATGAGCCCTTCTCAAAAGCCCGGGCAGCCATTATATCAGATGCCATACAGGTCACTTCCTGGGCAAAGGTACTGGCCGTTACCTTGGCCATGGCCGAAGGTACTGTATAGTCTCCTCCCTGGTCGATCAGCCAGCAGGCTTTCCAGGTCATTAAACGGGCCAATTCAATTTTGGTTGCCATATCGGCCAACATGTGAGCGATCGCTTGATGTTGTCTGATACCAACTCCATTCTGCCTTCTTGTATCCGCGAATTCCCGGGCCAAATCATAAGCCGCTCTGGCAATCCCAACTGCTGTAGCGCCAACCAAGGCCCTTCCCAGATCCAGTGTTTGTCCCATTAATAAATATCCGCTGCAGACTTCCCGCTCTTTTATAATCAAATCATTTGATAAGTTTACATTCTCAAAGCTTATGGCTGCCGTTTGGGCATAATCAAGTGCAGCCAGATCGTGTCCGGGACCAATCATACAGCCCGGTGTTTGGGCCGGAACAATAAAAGCACGCATGGAATTTCTTTTGTTTTCGTGATCAGTAAAAGCAAATAATAAAATAAATTGTGCCAGGGGAGCATTCAATACGTAATCCTTTTGCCCATTGATGACATACCCCCAAGGTTGTTTTTCCGCATTGGTTGACATGCCGTTGACATAAGATCCGCCCGTTGGCTCTGTAAGCGCGAAAGCTGCCAGACCGGCATTTTTGCCGGTAAGTGCGGGCAGGAAGGCTTCTTTTTGCTGTTCACTGCCGGCCAGCAACAGGGGTTCAACTGCATGTACATTGGTATCAATAATCGCCGCCAAGCCTGGGCAAATCGCTGCAATCTCCTCCATAATCAGCGCGGTGGTAAAATGATCCAGACCCAACCCGCCATACGCTTCGGGAATGGTTGGACAAACGAGATTATGTTCACCCAGTATTTTTACTAATTGCCAGTCAAATGAAACATCGACTGAATGATCGTGTTTTGATGAATACGGAATAATTTCTTTCTCACCCAATTCTTTGATCAGATTGATGTACTGCAGTTGTTTCGTATCAAGCGATAAATCCATTCCTTATTCCTCCTTGTTCTGCTTCCATTGCAAGAATCGTACATAATCTCTTAAAGCATAAAAACTCTCATCGGACAGTTCATAAATATCATTCATCAACTTAATAAAACGTTTGTTGTGTTCATGGTTATATTCTTTTATACTTGCAGTTTTATACTCATCATTCTCATCATTTTCCTTGAAAGCTTTGTTCGTTTCGCCGCCCAAACTGTCCACAAAGTAATCGAGAGGTTTGTTTAAAATGGCAGAAAGCCGTTCCAGCTGTTCCAAATAGATATGACGCTTGCCTTTTTCGTAATTTGAAAGCGCTGATTGGGAACACCCGATGGCCTGAGCAAGTTCTTCCTGGCTCATGTTCTTTTCTTCCCTGGCCATTTGAATTTTAACCCCGAGTTCTTTTGAATTCATTTTTGCCCCTCACTAATGCAAGTATTTATAATAAGATTTTATCACATATGTAATTTTAGTATAACCTCTTATGAAAAAACCCTTCCCTCTTGTTCTGTTGCCGTTATGATTTTCATTGTCGAAAATAATCACAGATGATTAAAGCGGTCCACCGCTGCTTCATGATGGAGAACCTCTGCCTGGTAAAACTGTTCGATCTGGGCTTGGCCGAAGCCCAGCAACTCAGCCATTACCTGGTGATTGTGTTCCCCCAGGAGGGGGCTGTGACCGCGTACGCAGGACGGTGTAGCCGACATTTTGATCGGACTGCCGTACATCTTCATGGGGCCGATGAAAGGTTGATCGATTATGGTCATCATTTCGCGCGCTTTGATTTGTAAATCGGTGTCACATAATTCCTCAATGGTTCTGGCACGCATGCAGGGAATGCCTACCTCATCAAAAATCCTTTCCACTTCTTCAACCGATTCCTGCTCCATCACCCATTCGTCCAGCGCATCATTGACAACCTGGGGATTTTGGCAGCGCGTCGTCACGTTTTGAGAGCGGGGATCGTCCAGCAGCCACAGATATTTTTCCCCCATGGTTCTGACCATCGTTTCCCAGCGGTTGTCGGACAGCAAGGCAATTCCCACCACTCCGTTTTTGCCCTGATAAAGACCGTAAGGCGCATAACCGGGATGAAGACGACCAATTTTACCGGGATGAACCGGTTCACCTACGGCTTGTCCCAGCAGATACCAGGGAATCGAATTTTCATGTAGGGAAAACAGGCAATCCATCATGGCAATATCAATGTTCTGTCCGATGCCCTGCTCTTTTTTCACCAACACGGCAGCGACCACCGCCAGTGCTGCATGGACGCCAGCCATCGTATCACCAATAGAATTGGGAGCAATCTGATTCACTTCGCTTTGTGCCGTCCAGCCGCTGGCGACCTGGGCGATCATGTCATAGCCGGGTTTCTGACTGTACGGTCCCCAGTGTCCGAAGCAGGAGATAGAACAATAGATGATGTCTTCCTTGATCTGTTTGACTGCTTCATAATCCAGTCCCAGCCGTTGCATAACCCCGGGCGCATAGTTCTCAACCACTACATCTGCCTGGCTGATCAAGGCGCGTACAAGTTCTTTTCCCTGGTTTTTTTTCAAATCCACACAAAAGCTTTTTTTACCACGATTGACATTGATCGAATAAGAACTCTGGGTAACCCCGTTACAGGTTTTCTGTATGGCCAGATGCCGTTCGTTGGCCCCGATTCCATAAGGTTCTATCTTAATCACTGTGGCCCCCATATCGGCCAGCAGCTTGGTACAATGCGGTCCGGCCAATACCCAGGTAAAATCCACTACTGTCACGCCCTGCAGACTGCCGGGCGGAAGATTGGTCATAGCTGTCATTTTCATCTTCTCCTCATGTTTTCAACACATATGATTATATAATTCTCTATCATTATAACAGCAATTCTTTTTTTCGAAACCGGTTCATCTCTTGCCGGCAAACCAAAGGGATGTCCTGGGTGTATGAGCAACACCAGTGGCATCCCTTGATTTGAACCGAATATTAAACCCCTCCGGGTATTTGTGATTCGCCCGACAAATATTTTTCGCCTGCTTGCCTGCGCAACATCCAATAAAAACTGTCCTCCAACCGTTACAGAACCTCCACAATTGTGGCCATGGCCGGACCACCGCCGGCGCACAGGGAGGCACAGCCGAACTGTTTTTTCTGGCGGCGTAATTCATTGATCACCGCGATGATAATCTTCAGCCCGGTATTGCCCACCGGGTGACCCAGCGAAATGCCTGAACCATTCAGATTCACTTTATTCATATCCAGCTGCAGTTCGCGGTTGCAGGCCAGGAACTGGGCGGCAAAGGCTTCATTCAGTTCCCATACATCAATGTCCTCTTTTTTCATGCCGGCAATCTGTAATACCCGTTTCACGGCAGGAACAACGCCAATTCCCATAATGCTGGGATCGACTGAAGCCGAGGCAGTAGCTGTGATTCGTGCCAGGGGTTTGATACCCAATTCAGCCGCCTTGTCACCTCCCATCAGAATCGCGGCGCAGGCAGCATCATTGATGGCAGAAGCATTGCCGGCAGTAACCGTTCCGTTTTCCTTGAAGGCTGGTTTCAAGCGGGCCAGTGCTTCCAAGTTGGTGTTCCGATTGGGATGTTCATCGGTATCAAACAGCACCGTTCCTTTTTTGCTCTTGATTTCAATCGGAACGATTTCTTCCGTTAATTTGCCGGCATCAATGGCGGCACAGGCGCGTTGATGGCTCAGCAACGCCAGTTCATCCTGCTCTGCGCGGCTAATCCCGTACTTCACTGCTAGATTTTCCGCGGTCACCCCCTGATGGTAATTGTAGAACACATCAATTAATCCGTCACAAAGCATGGCGTCATAAACGACTCCGTTACCCATTCGGTAACCTCCCCGGGCTTTGGTCAGAAGATAAGGAATATTGCTCATGCTTTCCATGCCTACGACTGCACCAATATTGATTTTCCCCAGCATAATTTCCTGGCTGATGATTTCTGTACAGCGCATGGAGGACGGACACTGCTGATTGACGGTAAGGGCTACGGTTTCCACCGGGCAGCCCACTCCCAGCGTGACCTGGCGAGCGGGATTGCCCAGACAGCCGGCCTGATAGACTTGTCCCGCAGCGACTTCTTCAATTTGAGCTGGCTCAATCCCCGCTTTGGCGATAGCCGCGTTCAATGCCGCAATGCCCAGTTCAACCGCTGTTTTATCCTTCAACGACCCCAGATAATCACCAATTGCCGTTCTCCTTGCGCCCACTACAACAACTTCACGCATATTCTCTCCACCCTTCCTTATACAATACAAACAATACAAATCTTTGTAATCAATCTCAGCATTTGTTTAAGCCAATAGACTTTTGCCGATGACAATGCGCTGCACTTGCGACGTACCTTCAAATATCTGCAGTATTTTGGCGTCCCGCATCATTTTCTCTACCGGATAGTCGCGGCAAAAGCCGTACCCCCCCAAAATCTGAACAGCATTGGCAGCAACCCGGTTGGCCATATCGGCAGCATAGCACTTGCTCATCGCCGACA
>DAOTHZ010000074.1:0-8809 GCA_035447945.1 Syntrophomonas sp. | reverse complement strand
TCTTTGATATAAGGCAGGGCTTCAACCAGCACCTCCGCTTTTTCCATTGCTGATAAAATCATTGTCTTTCCCCCTCCAATTATGCCCGTCACTGCTTAGGAACGGTAGGCTGCGTTGATCCGCACATATTCGTAGGACAAATCACAGCCCCAGGCCGTCGCTGAAGCTTCTCCTGCTTTTAGATCAACCAGGATTGTCACCGTATCCTTCTCGAGTTCCCGACGGGCTTTTTCTTCGTCAAAAGTCAGCCCCATCCCGTCCCGGGCCACCATCTCTTGACCCAGATAAATGTCCACCCGGCCCGGGTCAAATATGGCTCCCGAATAGCCGGCCGCCGCCAGTATTCGTCCCCAGTTGGCATCCAGACCAAAAACCGCTGCCTTGGTCAAGCTCGAAGAAGTGATGGAACGAGCTATGGTCCGAGCGGTTTCCTCATCAGCCGCATGGTTCACCTTGACTTCGATCAAATGATTGGCCCCTTCGCCGTCACGAGCAATCATCTTGGCCAGATAAACGGCCATATACTCCAGCGCCTGGTAAAATGTCAGTCCCTCCTGGCTGGAGGGGTCTTCAATCACGGGGTTGCCGGCCTGGCCATTGGCCAAAATTAAAACCATGTCATTGGTAGAGGTATCACCGTCAACGCTGATCATATTAAAAGATTTTTCAACGACATCTGTAAGCATTATTTGCAAACAATTGCTGCTGATGGCAGCATCTGTTGTAATAAAGCCCAGCATGGTGGCCATATTGGGATGGATCATGCCGGAACCCTTGGCCATGGCACCTATTCGAACGGCTTTTCCGCCAATGGTAATCTCTACGGCAATTTCCTTGTTGACCAAATCTGTCGTCATGATGGCCAGGGCAGCATTGGCATCGCCGGCATGGCTCAACGTATTGGCCGCCGCAATGATGCCGGCTTCAACCTGCTCCATGGGCATGTTTACCCCAATGACCCCGGTCGAAGCCACCAATACCTCCCGCGGTTCAATTCCCAAGCACTCAGCAGTCAGTGCAGCCATAGCCAGGGTATCCTCCCCGCCTTGCTCACCGGTGCAGGCGTTGGCATTGCCGCTGTTAGCCACGATTGCCCGCGCCTGTCCATCCTGCAGTTGGCGCCGGTTAAAATCGATACAGGCTGCCCGTACAACATTGGTGGTGAATACACCGGCAGCCCGACAGGGATATTCGGAATAAATCAGGGCCAAATCGTTTTTATCATCTTTTTTAATTCCGGCATAAACCCCCTGGGCCAGGAAGCCCTGCGGGGCAGTAACCGAACCAGCTAATACCTTCATGATTTTCCTCCTCATCATTATCGAGAAATGTGTTTCACTATCTTTATGCGGATCAGCTTTAACCGGTCTATACCGGGGTCAAAGTTGTTTTTTGTAAATATTTTACATTTGTTTAATCCCCTAAGCTTCTCCTGCATGCGTCTATTTCCCTAGGGATGTACGCCCATCCCGAGCAATCCTTTGGCTTCTTCAATCCCCAACATCAGGTTCATGTTTTGTATGGCCTGACCGGAAGCCCCCTTGCACAAATTATCCAGAGCAGAAACCAAAACCACCTGACCGCTTTCTTCATCGGCGTAGACACCAATGTAGATATAATTGCTGCCATACACCCATTTGGTGTGAGGGAATACGCCCGGTTCGAGGATCTGTACAAACAACTCGGACTGGTATTTGTCTTCCAAAGCCTCTCTGATCTGACGGGCGGAGACACCTGGCCGCATCTGGGCATAACTGGTCGTTAAAATACCTCGATTCATCGGCACCAGATGGGGCGTAAAAATCATGCCTACTTTTTGGCCTGCTGCCCGGCTCAGTTCTTGAACAATCTCTGGTGCATGCCGGTGGGTTCCTACTCCATACGCTTTAATACCTTCATTCACTTCACAAAAATGACTGCTTGGTTTCATCCCCTTGCCGGCACCCGATACGCCGGTCTTTGAATCTATAACAATGCCGCGGGGTTCAATGAGATTTGTTTCCAGCAGGGGAACCAGCGGTACAATTGCTCCGGTTGGAAAGCATCCCGGGTTGGCAATAATCCGGGCGGCTGTGATTTTTTTCCGGTATAATTCCGGCAATCCGTAAACCGCTTCATTCAACAATTCCGGCGCCTCATGCCTGATTTCATAATGTTTTTCGTATATATTCACATCCTGAAGACGAAAATCCGCGCCCAGGTCAACACAGGGCAAACCTGCTTCTGTCAGTTCTCTAACCAGGGGTACTGATAATCCGTGAGGAAGTGCTAGAAACACAGCCTGGCACTGTCTTTTAATCTGTTCCAGGTCCGTGCCCTGACAGACAAGATCATAACAAGCTCTCAAGGGAGGATATAGCCTGTTGATATTTATACCTATGTTGTCGGTGGAGGTGACCATCGTCGCTTCCATTTGATCATGTCCCGCCATCAATCGCAATAGCTCGGCAGCAGTATAACCATCTCCAATAATCGCAACTTTAAACATATCTGTACCTCCTCGCAAGATTATATAATTATACAATCAGCTGCATATATTTGCAATCGTTTGCGCAAATTTTTTTCCTCTTTTTTGGATTTGGTTATCGTAAATATATTCTGTATCAATATTAACGAATGTTATATAATATTAATAAATATAATTTTGCACCCAACTATTTGGCTATTCATGGATGATGCTTTATCGCCGTGCGCAAGATTATATCTTAAAAAAAGTTAGGGGGTATCATGAAAGGGAATTTCTGCTCGTTATACATTTCGGATTCGCTGTAACCAAGCAATCATTTTATTTTTGGAGGTATGGAAATTGGCACAAAACTTTATGTGGGATACCCGGGATCACAAGTTTATTCTCAAGGAATGGCTCGATATGGATAAAATCTTTGGTTTTGATCGTTTTAACGGTGTCTACTCCAAAGATGACATAGACGCGATTCTTGCCGAAGCGGTTAAAGTTGCCAAAGACGTCATTGCTCCCAGCCAGGATGACAATGATGCGGTAGGGGCGGTATTCAAGGATGGAAAAGTGACCGTTCCCGAAAGTTTTAAAAAAGCCTATTGGTTTGTCCAGGAAAACGGTTGGGGTTCCTGCAATGCCGATCATCATTATGAAGGTGCCCTGCCCAAAACGCTCTATACAGCCGTTGCAGAAGCACTGGCCTCTGCCAATGCCGGTCTGGCACCCTATTACATGGCAACTGCAGGTTCGGCAGAATTAATCCAGGACTTCGGCAATGACCACCTGAAAGAACTCTTCCTGCCTAAAATGTTTTCCGGTGAATGGGCTGGCACCATGGATTTGACGGAACCCAACGGCGGCTCGGATGTGGGCGATCTGCTCACCAGGGCTTTCCCGACTGATACTCCGGGCCTTTATAAAATTAGAGGTTCCAAGTGCTTTATCACCGGCGGCGAACAAGACATTACTGAAAACATTATACATCTGACCCTGGCCCGGGTTGAGGGCGCACGTCCCGGCACTTCGGGCATCTCTCTCTTCGTAGTTCCGAAGTTCTGGGTCAATGAAGATGGCAGCCTGGGGAAATTCAATGATCTCAACTGCATCGGCATTGAGCACAAAATGGGGATCAAAGGTTCCGCTACCGCTTCTCTGGCTTTCGGGGAAGAGAATGAATGTTACGGCTGGATTCTGGGCGATCCTCCCGGTGAAGACGGCAAGGGCCAGGGCATGGCGCAGATGTTCAACATGATGAATACCGAGCGGGCCACCACCGGGACCGCTGCGCTGGCTGAATCAACTGTCGCTTACCACAACGCAGTACAATATGCCACCGAGCGTATCCAGGGCCGTCCGCTGACCAACCCCAAGGCTGGACGCGTGCAGATCATTAAACATGAAGACGTTCGCAGAATGCTGCTGGATATAAAAGCACATCTGGATGCCATGCGGGCTCTCTCCATGAAAACGTATTACTATATGGATATCATCATCAACTCCAAGGACCCGGAAGAAGTCAAACAGGCCGATTGGCGCTACGGTATAAGCACTCCGCTTTGCAAGGCTTATCTTTCCGATATGGCCTGGATCTTGACTGCGGAAGCCATGCAGGTTTACGGCGGCTACGGATATTCCGAAGAAAATCCGATTGCCCAATTGGCCAGAGATGTCAAAATCTATTCCATCTGGGAAGGCACCAACTATATCCAGTCCATGGATTTGGTTGGCCGCAAATGGATGCAGGCCAAGGGACAGGCCTTCAATGATTTCCTGGGTGACATTTTCGCTTTCCTCAAGGCCAATGCCGACAATCAGGAATTTGCACGTGAGCTGGAGATTCTGAATAAAGCAATCCGTTCCTACAATGAGATCCGCAAAGCCATCCAGGAACATGCCATGGGCGGTAAAATTGGCTTTATTGGTCTGTATGCCACCCGCATCCTCCATGCTACCGCCAAGCTCTACTGCGGTTATCTGCTTCTGGATCAGGCATTGCTGGCCAGTCAACGGATTAAGGAACTCGGCGAAGATCATTTCGACTATGCTTTCTACAAAGGCAAAGTGGAGTCAGCCAAATACTATCTGCGCAATATCGTTCCAGAGATCTTTACCGTGACGGAACTGATCAAAGTCGGTGACTCCTCTGCCATTGATATTCCGGAAGAGTCCTTCCAGTTCTAATTCAATTGCCAGGAGCTCGTTCAAACAAACGGGTTCCTGGCCGATCATTGCATGCAATCCCACCGATTAGGAAATACATGACCGATGGCAAGACCATGCATGATGCCATATAGCAATGGGGACAATTCTCATAAAGAGGATTGTCCCCATTGTTATGTACCGCCATTCAACTGACTTTCTCTGCAGCACAGCCATTCACTTGTTTGCGTTGCTGCGATGTAACCTTTATCAAATATTTGGCATATTGTAAACCATACATCGTTGAACAGCTTACGGGATTCGTCCCGGGGCTTTCATATAAAAGACGGGGGCTGTCCGCAATCCATTGGTGAATTGGCCGGGCAGCCTCCCTCTTGCCTTTATGGGCGGGCAGCAAATTCGATTAGGAAGGGGATGTCTTTCCCGCAATTCTTGCACCTGCCCTGTTCCAAACCTGGTTTTTCAACCTTATAACCGGTGCGGCTAATCAATACCTGTCCGCAGTCGGGGCATAAGCTGTCGTTGCCTTCTCCGGGCAGGTTACCCAGATAAACATGTTTTAGGTATTCATGGGCGATATCCGCAGCGCGCCGCAGGGTTTCACCCGAAGTAGGCGGCAAATTCATTTTATAAGCGGGATGATAGGCCGAAAAATGAAGAACCATCTCAGGATCCAGCTTGGCCAGCCAGCAGCACATGTCCCGTATTTCATCCTCGCGGTCATTTTCTCCAGGGATCAGCAGATTGGTTACTTCCAAATGCGCGCGGGCGGCAATCGTTGTCAACGTTTCCTGAACAGCAGCCAGTTTTCCCATGCACATACGCTGATAATACCGTTCACTAAAACCTTTTAAATCTATGTTGAAAGCATCCACCCAGCCAAGCAAATCTTGCAAAGGCCTGGTTTCAATATAGCCATTGCTGACCATCACCACCTTGAAGCCCTGCTCCTGCAGAAGCGGTGCCGCATCCATTATATATTCCAGCCACATGACCGGTTCATTGTACGTAAAAGCCATGCCTATCGAACCTTGCGCCCAACAAGCCAGATTGATCTCCACCAATTCATCCGGGCTTATATAACGGGTGGCCGGCATCTGGTGAGCGATATGGTAATTCTGGCAGAAGGGACAGCTCAGGTTGCAGCCAAAGCTTCCTGCTGACAGGATGAGGGAACCAGGATAAAAATGATAGAGCGGCTTTTTTTCAATAGGGTCAAGGGCCAAGGCGGAGAATTCACCATAATTGGTCGCCAGCAACTGTCCCTCCTGGTTCATCCGAACCCGGCATATTCCGCGCTGTCCTTCCTTCAGACGGCAGTGATGCGGGCAGACCAGACAGCGCTTGTACCCGTTGTCTTCAAGGCTATAATACCGTACCGGTTTGTCGGTCACTATCCCAGCACCTCCGTTATATTTCCCTGGCATTGCCATCACAATGGCATGCGTATTAATTTTTCTGATTGGATCTCCTTATTTGTGGCGTATCACTTCGAAACGTTCAGTATTGTATGGTTCGTGCGGAGCAATCCCGGCCTTCTGGAGCGCAATATGCAGTTGTTCATCCACCGTGTCGACCCCTTCTAGATCCGGCAACAGTAATCCCCGTCTCCCTTTATCACTAACTATGACCCCATAACGATGAGGATCCAATTCTTCGCGGGAACAGCTTTCCGGTGTACCGAGCACGTCCACCGAGTATTCAAGCGTTTCCAGCTCAGCCGCGGTCACCGCTGGAAAGCGGGGATCCCGAAGTCCTGCGGCCAGTGCATTATGGGCAATTTCTTCAGCCAGATTCTTATATGCTGGTAAAATGGTACCGATACAGCCTCTCAGTCTTCCGTCCTGCTTGATGGATACAAATGCGGCTGCCCTTTGGTTTTTCAGTTCCTGCAGCTCTGCCGCCAGCTCTGGTGCCCCGCGTCCGGTCACGGCATGCTCCAGATTCAATCTGGCCCAGCGCACCAAAGGTCCCTCCTGGGCACGAAGAGCGGTCTGTTGTTCGGTATGTACGCGCTCCAGGTCCGACAGCAAACTCTCTGTCCTGGGGCCGGGTTTAAAGCCGACGCTAAGATAGCCCACGCCATAAGGTCCTTCATAACTGCTCCTGATTTTTTCCGGCTGGTATCCATCCATTGCGCCGATCAGAATCAGGATGGAAGGGTACCCGCATTCACGCGCATTTTCCCGCAGCTGTGGCGGGATTCTGAGGATGTCTGCAAAATCTCCCTGCTGAAAAGCTCGTCTTACCATCTGATCAAAGCGGGGACCGTCGGGATGGTAGCGATAAGGTCCTTCTTCTTTCAAGGCATGTGACATGTCTCCGGATGCCAGAACCGCAACGCTGCGCCCCAACTGATCACTGGCTTGCTGAATGATCTGGCCGAATTTGTATAACGCTTCATTGGACAACAATCCCACACTGATAGCCAAAATCGGTATTTCCTGCATACCCGCTTGCTGCAGAAAGTAGAGTGGCACTAAAATACCATGGTCGAGATGCATCTTCAGGTTATAGCGTTCCGCCAGTGGTTCATCAATTGCCAATAAAGGCAGTCTTTGGGCCTCCGCCCGTTCAGCGATGGCCTGCATCAGCTGCAAATCATTGGGCAGGTTTGTCCTATCATACCAGCCAAAATCAGCCAAATCGCCTTCCAGTCGGGGTGTGACAAGGTAACTAAGACCATCCCGAAAAACATTGCCATGGGGAGTCAGAAATACGATGCAATCCGGTGCTGACGCCAGCAGTTCCCTGCTTACGAGCGACAGTGTCTCCAGGCTGGTTTGCAGCTGTTGCGACCGGGCACCTCCAATTGCTTTAATCATAACAGGCGGATGCGGCATCAGGGCTCCATAACAGATCATGGTCCTGCCTCCTTGTTGTTTCCTGTTGTTTTTCTTTTATTCCAGCTTATTACTGCTTTTTTCTTCTGGCAAGTATGATTTTACAATTCCGCAAAATATGGCGAAGGCCAATTTTTCCTGATATTCATCCGCAGACAGCAATCTTGCTTCGCGGGGATTGGACAGAAATCCAACTTCAACAATAACAATCGGCATGCCAGCTTTATCCAGAATATAATAGCTGCCGGTTTTGGCTTTACGATTAGTATTCCCCAAAATGCGAGTCAGTTCATCCTGAATGGCAATCGCCGTGATTTCACTTTGTTGCTGACCAGCTTTATAAAAAGTTTGAGCACCGGACCAGCGAGGGCTGAGGTCGGCATTGGTATGAATGCTTATATACAGATCGGCCTTGGCCTTTTGTGCTTTCTCAACCCGCAGGGCCAAATCATGCCGCTTTCTTTCCCGGATGCTGCCCTGAAAGTTGGGTCCACACAAATCTCCACTGCCGGTTCGCAGATTGACCGCTTGGGCACCGGCCTGGTTTAAATAACGGACCAACTTTTTACTAATAGCCAGGGTAATGTCCTTTTCTTCCTGTTTGTCCTTGGCAATGGCGCCGGGATCAATTCCCCCGTGCCCGGCATCAACAGCTATCACCTGCCCGGCGATCACATAAGACATAGCCGGCAGTTCCAGCTTTGTCTTATTCCCCGCCAGCACAATTGCCATGAGCAAAACAAAAATGACCATTGCCAATATAAGGACGTTTTTCTTTCGTATCAACAAGATCCTGCCTTCGGCCTGTTTATATTGAAGCTCTGGCTGATTCATTTCCTTGAATTTTTGAAACAACTGTATCCCTCCTGTTGGCATTTCGGATATCTATTTATATGCGCAGCAGGAAAATAATATAAGAACGTTAAACCAGACTCTCCACAAATAAAAACACCCCCTGGAATACTCCAGAAGGTGTTTTATCATCTACATCATTAACGTTTGCTGTATTGCGGAGCCTTGCGGGCCTTGTGCAGACCATATTTCTTTCTCTCCACCATACGCGGATCGCGAGTCAGGAAACCAGCTCTTTTTAATGTGGGTCTGAGCTCCGGGTTGGCTTTGATCAGCGCCCGGGCAATCCCCAGTCTGACAGCGCCGGCCTGTCCGGTAACACCTCCGCCGTTGACCCGGCAAAGAACATCAAATCTTCCGGTCGTATTAGTGAGTTCCATCGGCTGCAAAACGATCAGACGGCTGGTCTTGTTGGGAAAGAAATCTTCAAAGCTGCGGCTGTTGATATTTATGTTTCCGCTGCCAGGGACTAATCTAACTCTGGCAATTGCTGTTT
>DAOTHZ010000073.1:0-9181 GCA_035447945.1 Syntrophomonas sp. | reverse complement strand
CAGAATAACTGACTCCCAGGCTTTGCATCATATCAAAGGGACTGCCGTAAGCGGGGGAAGTATGGCTAAAATAATTGTTTTCCGCCATATCTTTGGATTTCAGATAATAAAGAGGTAGAAACAGAAAAGAAATAATTATAACGCATGACAAGAATTTTTTCATAACAGACAGCCTCCTTTTTTCCATTATTAACTGAAATAAACCGAAGTTTCCAGCGGTAAATATAACCATTGACAATACAGTGAAATAATGTAAGCAAGATAACAGCCAGCCGCAGACAAAATGCCAATACACAGATTAAAAGCGGACGAAATTAAGGTATAATTGGCTAAAGACAGGAGGGCTGAGGATGATCCAGATTTATACCGGAGACGGCAAAGGCAAAACCACCGCTGCCCTGGGACTGGCCATGAGATCGGTCGGGCACGGCTATCGAGTGCGGATGATTCAGTTCCTGAAAGGCAGCACTTATAGCGGTGAACTGACCTCGGCCGCCCGGTTGGGCATCGAAGTGTATCAATTTGGCCGTACCTGTGCTCATGCAGCGGTTATCAAAAGTGGTTTCATGACCTGTCAGGAGTGCGGGGAATGCTGGGTAGACGTCGACAATATCAATGAACTGGACAGACAGAAGACCCGCATGGCCTGGGAGTTGGTCCAGGCAACAATGGCTCAGGGCCAGCATGATATGCTAATCCTGGATGAGATCTTTCACGCAGTCAATCTTCAGTTGGTTTCCCGCGATGAGTTGAGCGTATTGCTGCGGACAGTTCCGGCTTCGCTGGAAATCGTCTTGACCGGACGCAATGCAGATGCACAATGGATAACCATGGCAGATCTGGTCACGGAGATGAAAATGATCAAGCATCCCTACGCGCAGAACTGTAAAGCGCGGCGGGGCATCGAATACTGAATGAAGCAAGCGGCGAAAGAGGGATTTGAAGCGTAATGAAAATCTTGTTGCTGAGACACGGGCAGACTGAATGGAATGCCTTGAAAAAGTATCAGGGGCATATGGATATTGCACTGAATGACGCGGGCCGGGCACAGGCAGAAAAACTGGCCCGTTATCTGCGCTGCAACGAAAAGATAGAGGCTATTTACTGCAGTGATTTGTCCCGCAGTCGGGAAACAGCGGAAATCATCGCGCGGGAATTGCAGTTGTCGATACAGGTCGATGAACGCTTCCGGGAAATCGGCTTTGGTGATTGGGAAGGAATGACATATGAAGAAGTCAGCCGAATGTATCCCGAGGAATATACAAAATGGTTCAATAATAATCTCACCATAAAAGTGCCGGGGGGAGAATCGATTGATGATTTGCTGGCCAGAACGCTGCCGTCATTGGGTGACTTGGCCCAAAGACATGCAGGCACGGTGCTGGTGGTTAGTCACGGCGGACTGATCAAGACGCTCCTCAATCATCTCATGGGCAGCGAGCGCTGGGATACTTATCTCTATCCGGCTTCCATCTCCAGCCTTGAATGGGATGGAGAGGAATTTGTCCCGCAGTTGATCGGTTTCACCCTGCCTGACGAGGTCTAATAGGAACCTAGCCTGCTGACACGAGCAAAGCTTGCTGGCGTGTCCCGGGAACATTGGTGTTTAACAATGAAAGTCCGCTGTACTTGACGATACAACGGACTTTACAAATTTCCCCAAAAAATAACGTTTTATTTGGCTGGTTCGTTAAACTTCCACTTGCCGCTGTGGCCTTTGCTCCCGTCTTTGTAATATACTGTGCCGGTTCCGTGCCGCAGCCCATTTTTATATTCGCCTTCGTAACGCAGGATGCCGTCTTTGTAATACTCTTTGCCATAGCCGTCCTGTTTGCCGTTTAACCAATCGCCTTCATACATACCGCCGTCCCGGAAGGTAGCCTTGCCTTTGCCGTTGGGTTTGCCGTCTTTTACTTCCCCTTTGTAATCGACCGTTACCGTATAGCGAATTTCGAAATCATTTAATTCTGCCATCCAAACTCCCCCTCCCCTGTTTCATTGGATCAACCAAAATACTTTTTATCTAACTTAATCATAACATGTAAACGATTGATTTGAATATCAAAATATGGAATAAAATGCATAAAATTTACACATCACCCAGACAACAATGCGAAAGACTGATGCTGCCAATACTATTTGCGCATCCGTTTGCTGTTTTTCCGCTCCCGGCGCCCATCCTCGGAAAAAATTCGCCGGTCCTTTTCTTGCTGAATGCTGCCCCCCATATACTCTTGCTCCCTTCCCCGGGCTACCACCAAGGTATTGCCTTCATCATAACGCAGCGCAATCGGCAGGTCTGCTTCTCCGTATACGACCAGATACCCTGCTTCCTCCAAATCACGGTTGGCTTTTAAAAGCTTGCGAGTCTCGGCTTTCAGTACTGCAAAATTGGTGCTGCTGTGATGCCCCTTACCGTGACTGATGACCAGGACATCGATTCCGTGACGGATTATCCAGGCCAGGTTTTGATCTATTTTGGCTTTGGCTTCAGATTGATTTAGGCCATGCAAGTCAAGCGTTTCGATTTTCAACACAACCACTCCCTTATAGAGAATATCAACGGCCCGGCCTCCTGCCTGCCGGTTCACCATGAAGATACAACAACTCAATAGAAATGTAACACAGGTGTGCTTGTGGATGCAAAGTTGGCAGGGAAATTTCTGTCATCAATTGCGCCGCAACAGGGTTGTTGTTATAATCCTTTTATATAAGGAGGAATTGGCAGATGAATCTGGACCAGGTCAAAGTATTGTATAGCGAAACAGAAATTAAAGACCGGATCAACCAGATGGGGGCGGTCATTAGCAGAGACTATCAAGGAGAAGAATTGCTGATCATCGGTATATTAAAAGGGGCCTTTATGTTTATGGCCGACCTGGTCAGGCGAATCGAATTGCCTTTGCGTTTGGATTTTATGGATGTATCCAGTTACGGATCTTCAACCATTTCTTCGGGAGAGGTGCGGATCATGAAAGATCTGGATTATTCCATTGAAGGGCAAAACGTTTTAATCGTGGAGGATATCGTCGATACCGGCTTGACTCTGAACTACCTTTGCGAAATTCTGCGCAAAAGAAATCCCAAAACCTTAAGGATTGCCTGTATGTTGGACAAGCCTTCGCGGCGCCGGACCAATACCATCCCTGATTACATAGGATTCTCTGTTGCCGATGAGTTTATTGTAGGGTATGGACTGGATTATTCCGAATACTATCGCGAGTATCCGGCAATTTGCATTTTAAACCCGTCAGTTTATGAAAAGTAGAGGTGTAATGATGGAAAAAGAACTCGTGCTGGTTCTGGATTTTGGTGGTCAGTATAATCAATTGATTGCCCGACGGGTGAGAGAGTTATCCGTTTTTTGCGAAATGGTGCCTTATGATATCAGCTTTGCCGAGGTGAAGGCCAGGAATCCCCAGGGGATTATTCTGACCGGCGGACCGGCCAGCGTACATATTGAGGATGCGCCCCGCTGTGATCCGCGGATTTTTTCTTTGGGTGTGCCCGTGTTGGGAATTTGTTATGGCATGCAATTGTTGGCCCATGAATTGGGTGGCGTCGTCAAACCAAGCCAGTTGCGGGAGTACGGGCGTACCAGCCTGACGGTAAGCCAACCGGGTCAATTGTTTAAAGACATTAGTTCTCCCACCCAAGTGTGGATGAGTCATGGCGACTCCATTGACAGCGTTCCGGAAGGCTGTCAGGTTAATGCAGTCACCGGTAATTGTCCCATTGCTGCTTTTAGCGACAGTGTTCGCCAATTATATGGTGTACAGTTTCATCCCGAAGTCAGACATACCTTGGAAGGCATACAGGTCCTGCGCAACTTCCTTTTTGAGATCTGCGCACTAAAAGGGGACTGGGACCTCAGTGATTTTATCAGTGAAAAGATCGAGGAGATCCGCGCCCAAGTGGGCGGTAAAAAAGTGCTTTGCGGGCTGAGCGGCGGGGTTGATTCCTCCGTGGCTGCTGCTCTGGTGCATAAGGCTGTGCAGGATCAACTGGTTTGCGTCTACGTAGACACAGGGTTAATGCGCAAAGGAGAATCCGAGCAGGTACTCGACACATTTGGCCGGCATATGCATATGAATCTGGTGTTTGTCGATGCCGGCGAAAGATTCCTGGGCAAATTGGCCGGCGTCAGCGACCCGGAAAAGAAGCGCAAAATCATCGGTGAAGAATTTATCCGGGTATTTGAAGAAGAAGCCAAAAAATTGGGCAAGATCGATTATTTGGTGCAAGGTACCATTTATCCTGACGTGGTAGAGAGCGGCACCAAAACGGCCCATACCATCAAAAGCCATCATAATGTGGGCGGATTGCCTGAGGACATGCAGTTTGCACTGGTGGAACCGCTGCGCCTGCTGTTCAAGGATGAAGTCAGGGAGATCGGAGCCAAGCTTGGTCTGGATGACGAGATTGTATGGCGTCAGCCGTTCCCCGGGCCGGGTCTGGGGGTCAGGGTGCTGGAGGAAGTCACCTCGGAAAAGGTAAAAATTTTACAGGAAGCCGATCACATTTTACGGGAAGAAATCAAAAAGGCCGGGCTGGAGCGGGAGATATGGCAGTATTTTGCGGTGCTGCCGCCGATGCGCAGCGTGGGTGTGATGGGCGACGGACGTACCTATGCGTATCCGATTATCCTGCGGGCAGTGACCAGTGATGACGCCATGACCGCCGAGTGGGCCCATATTCCCTATGAAGTGCTGGATATTATAGCCCGCCGCATTGTCAACGAAGTAGCGGGCGTCAACCGCGTTGCCTATGACATCACCAGCAAACCCCCCGGAACGATTGAATGGGAGTAAATGTACCACAATCAACCAAGGAAGAAATACATGAAAATACCCTGAATCCGGTCATACACCGATTTAGGGTATTTTTTTAAAGTTCATCCAGAAGCCTTAGGATCTCCTCGTTTTCCGGGATGTCCTTCATCGAGCTTCCGTAGTGGATATGACGGACAATACCTTGTTTGTCGATGATCACTTGGGCTGGCATCCGGCCGAGTTTCAAGATGTTCACCTTTTGTTTGTACAAATCGGCGATCCGATGTTCCGGATCCGGGATTCCAGGAAAAGGCATGTTATTTTCATCCCAGTATTTTGCAAAACTCTTTTTGTCTTCCGGACCAACGGCTACAACCTCCGTTCCCTTTTCTTCAAACAGGGAATAGTCTTGGCGCAACTGCGCCATATGCGCTCGGCAGTACGGTCAGACAAAGCCGCGGTTGAAGACAAGAAAAAGGTTCTTTTGCCCCAAATAACTAGATAAGACGAATTCGTTTCCTTGCCAGTCGGCAATGGAAAAATCCAGAGCCTTTTGTCCAATGCCAATTTCCATGGTACCCCTCCCTATTTGATGGTGTATGATTATATAATACACATATAATGGACGGTGTACCATGCTTTAGCTAAAATCTCTCGGATGATCCCTCTCTTTTGGAGCCAGGACAGGAGCGCAGCTTCTGTTCGGATCGTATCGTTGCTGGGCTTTTTGGTGTAGAGCTGGGTTAATTAATAATTTAAATCTACCAGGGTGGCATGCTTTTGCATTATCATTTATAATTACTGTGATTACGCTATATTTATATTAAATTCGATATTATATAAAAATCCTTCCTTAGTTAAGCAAGAGGAAAAGCATTATATCCTGAAATTGGAGGAGTACATGTTATGAAATGGAAGGGAAGAACCGCAAGCACCAATGTTGAAGACCGCAGAGGCACAGCCAAAAAAGGGTTTATCGGCGGAGGAGCCGGAATGATTCTGGTAGTGCTGGTCACCCTCCTGCTGGGAGGAGATCCGGGAAGCATCATTAGTAATCTGCAGGATAGCAACACCTCTGGCAGTTCGGCTTATGTCGAAACACAACAAGAAAAAGAGCTGGCCGAATTCGTGTCGGTGGTGTTGGCTGATACAGAGAATGCCTGGAACGAGATTCTCCTAAAGGAAGGCGTGGATTATCAGGAGCCTACGCTGGTCTTATTTACAGACAGTGTACAGTCTGCCTGCGGAGTTGCCGGTTCGTCAACCGGCCCGTTTTATTGCCCGGCTGACTACAAAGTGTATATTGATTTGAGTTTTTACAATGAACTGCGTGAAACCTTTAAAGCGCCCGGTGATTTTGCCATGGCTTATGTGATCGCTCATGAAGTCGGGCACCATGTGCAGACGCAATTAGGTGTAATGGAACAGGTCCAATCCCTGCGCACTAAACTAAGCGAAACTGAATACAATGAATATTTAGTAAGGCTGGAACTGCAGGCAGATTACTTGGCGGGGGTCTGGGCACATTATGCCCAGGGCAAGGGACTGCTGGAAGAAGGGGATATTGAAGAAGCTTTAAATGCAGCCAGCGCAGTCGGTGATGACCGCATCCAAAAACAGGCGCAGGGATATGTTGTGCCGGATAGTTTTACCCACGGGACCTCGGAGCAGAGGATGCGCTGGTTCAAAAAAGGCTATACTAATGGGAGCTTGGCCGAGTGGGATACCTTCCATGCTGATGTTTTATAAATAAGAAGGTAACAAGATGAACAGGCGGTTGCTTTATTAAAAGCAGCCGCCTGAAGTTTTTTCTGTGCTGTTATAACAGAACTGTCATTTAAAGTAATTGACACCGGCTTCGAATAGACGCTGGTCTTTTTCCAAGGGAATGTTGCGATACAGGTGCGTGCCGATTCTTTCCGAGTGGCCCATTTTGCCCAAAACCCGTCCGTCGGGACTGGTGATGGCCTCAACCGCATAGTCCGAGCCGTTGGGATTATAACGAATATCATAGGAGGGCTGGCCGTCATCGTCTACATACTGGGCGGCAATCTGTCCATTGGCGATCATCTGCTCAAGCTCCTCTATACTGGCGACAAAGCGCCCTTCGCCATGGGAGACCGCGATTTGGTGAATGTCACCGACCTCCACGTTGGCCAACCAAGGTGACAACACCGAGGCGATTCGGGTTTGGACCATGCGTGACATGTGGCGGCCGATACGATTGTAGGTCAGAGTGGGCTGCGTTTCGTCCATGTCCCGGATCTCACCGTAGGGAATCAGCCCCAGCTTGATCAGAGCTTGGAACCCGTTGCAAATGCCCAGCATCAGACCGTCCCGGTTTTTCAGCAATTCCATCACCTCATCACGGATGCGCGGGCTACGGAAGAAGGCGGCGATAAATTTGCCGGAACCATCCGGCTCGTCGCCGGCGCTGAAGCCGCCGGGGATGGCGATAATCTGTGATTGCCTGATCATCGCTGCCATATCCCGGATGGAGTCTTCCACGGCTGCCGGGGTGAGATTTTTTATCACAAAAATATCCGCCTGAGCACCGGCCAGCTCAAATCGCTTCCGGGTGTCATATTCACAGTTGGTGCCCGGGAAAGCCGGGATCAATACCCTTGGTTCGGCAACTGTCAGACTGGCCTTGGTTCGTCCGCGCTGCGCATGAGATACAACCCGAGGGGCGGTCAGTGTGAGCTCTTCAGTTTGGGTCGGGAACACGTTTTCCAACGGTGCTTCCCATACGGTCTGGGTTTCCTGCAGGGATAGGCTCATGCGACCGATGACAATCATTTCGTCTTGGATGGTCCGGCCCAAGTGGTGGCAGGTAACACCATCCAGCGCGGCAGCAACATTTACCTCTGCAGGCATCTCCACCACCAGACTTCCATATTCAGGCGTAAACCAGCGGGCATTTGCTTCCTCCTCTGCCCAAAGATGGTCTTGTGCGGCAAACCCGATGCGGTTGCCAAAGGCCATTTTGCTGATGACTTCCGCTATACCGCCTCCGCGTACCGGATGGGCAGCAGTGATTTGGCCGGTGTGGATCAACTGGGTGACGCGTTCATAAGCAGTGCGCAGCGCTTCAAAATCAGGCAATTCATTGGCGTCACGGGCGATTGGAATCCATACCACTTGGCTGTCCGGGTGTTTAAATTCCGGCGAGATCAAATTCCTCGTATCGGCGGCGGTGACGGCAAAGGCTACCAGAGTGGGCGGCACATGGAGCTCCATAAAAGTGCCGGACATGCTGTCCTTGCCGCCAATGGCAGGTATGCCCAGCTGCATCTGGGCTTGGTAGGCACCCAGCAAAGCGGCAAAAGGTTTGCCCCATTTACAGCGGTCGGTGCCAAGTTTTTCGAAGTATTCCTGCAGGCTCAGGCGCACTGTTTTATAGTCTCCGCCCATGGCCACGATCTTGGAGACGGCTTCCACCACCGCATAAAGAGCGCCGTGGAAAGGGCTCCACTTGCTGAGTTGGGCGTTGTAACCGTAGGTCATGAGCGTACAGGTAGTGGTGTCGCCTTCTTCCACCGGAAGTTTGGCGGCCATGCCGATGCCGGGAGTAGCTTGATAATGGCCGCCAAAAGGCATCAGGAGGGTTCCGGCGCCAATGGTGCTGTCAAAACACTCTACCAGACCGCGCTGCGAGCAGACATTTAGATCCTGTAGGTTATTCAGCCAGGCTGTTTTAAGATCGGCAGAGATAGTTGCCGGTTTGTTTTTAAAATAGTTTTTATCCGCATCCGGTTCCGCAACCTGGACTTCGATATGCTGTTTGACACCGTTGGTGTCAAGAAAGTCGCGGGCGATGTCCACGATGGTCTGGCCGCGCCAAACCATCTTCAGCCGTCGGTCTGCCTTTACTTCCGCCACCTCGGTGGCTTCCAGGTTTTCCATATCTGCCAGTTCTTTAAACCGCCCGGAATGTTCCCGGGCGACCACTACTGCCATTCTTTCCTGGGATTCGGAAATGGCCAGTTCAGTGCCGTCCAGACCGTCGTATTTCTTGGGAATAGCGTCCAATTGAATGAGCAGTCCGTCGGTCAATTCGCCAATGGCCACGGAGACTCCGCCCGCTCCAAAATCATTGCATTTTTTAATCAGCCGGCTGGCCTCCGGGTTACGGAACAATCGCTGAATCTTTCTTTCGGTGGGGGCGTTGCCCTTCTGCACTTCGGCGCCGCTGGTGTAGATGGATTCTTCGGTATGTTCCACCGAGGAGCCGGTAGCGCCTCCGCAGCCGTCCCGGCCGGTTCTGCCGCCCAGAAGGATGACCATATCGCCCGGCGCAGGAGTGGCCCGAACGACCTTGCTTTTCGGTCCGGCGCCGATCACCGCACCTACTTCCATGCGTTTGGCAATGAAGCCTTCATCGTAGATCTCCGCGACCTGCCCGGTGG
>DAOTHZ010000072.1:0-9224 GCA_035447945.1 Syntrophomonas sp. | reverse complement strand
CTTTTATGGTCAGAGAGTTGCCGGTTAAAGTAATCAATAAATTCAACCTCCTTTTAACAATAAAGAGGGGCTTTATTAAAAAAGTCCATGACCTTCTTAATAAAGCCCCCTAATAACTTAAACTATAGGCTCTATTTCAATAACTTTCACTTTTGGTGCCTGGCACCAAGTTATTAAGTTATTAATTTATTCACGATTGTTTACGCTACAAGTGGTTGATGCCCAGACCCACCACTTCATGCTCCAAACCCTTGACCGGGGCGCCAATCGTTCCGTAGAGCGCGACTGCAATCCATTCCCCTTCGGCCGGCGAGTCATAGGGATTGCCGCGGATAATGGAAAAGCGCAGTCCCACCGTTCGCAGCACCGACCCCAATTGAATCTGCCCGCGGGTTACGCCCTCAATGGCTTCCACGATGGCATGATAAAGGGCATGGATCTCTCGATAGAGATCGGGATTAATGATGCCGTTTTTCTTGGCCGCAGTTTCGATCGCCGCCACCACTTTGTGGGCCTCCATGGCACCGACTTTGCCCACACAACAGCGCCAGTGGAGTTCCTCCCGAATGGTACCATATTCCTGCTCGGGTTCCTGGTCGGCCAGGACCAGCAGCAAAGCGTTTTTGCCAATCAGGTTTTTGGTCAGATGCGACATCCAGTCTCGCTTTCTCATCACTAAATACTACTTTTAGTCTAGGTATTTAGCCCATTAATGTCAATGGCCAACAATCTGACAAAGGAGAATCACCAACGTTCCCCGGTGAGCATGGTTGGTGGCTATCGTTCATTGAGTTTGCACTGATCGTGAGACTTATGCTGGATAATTATCATTGACTAAAAAAGGAAAGCCAATAAAAGTACAATCTTTCGTCGGCTTTCGTTTTCGATCCAATATATTGTGAACCTATTAAATGAATCTCGGTTGGATCTTCACACGCAAGTCAAGAACCGTCCCCAACTTGCGTGGCTTTTGCCTTGGGATTGGCTTTTTTGTTTTCACTTGGACTCGCTTTGACTTCCGCCTTGGGTTCAGCCTTCTTGTTTACACCCGGACTCGCTTTGACTTCCGCCTTGGGTTCAGCCTTCTTGTTTACACTTGGATTCGCTTTGACTTCCGCCTTGGGTTCAGTCTTCTTGTTTACACTTGGATTCGCTTTGACTTCTGACTTGGGTTGGTCTTTTTTATCTACACCCGGGTTCGCTTTGGGTTGTGCCTTTTCCAATCCCTTTTCCATTGCTCTTTGCAATTTTTTCTCTAATTCAGGATTTTGCTTTTCTTTTTCTTTGGCAGTTACGCTCAAATTGCGGCGTACGTCCTGAGGGCTTGTCTTCTCATCCAGGATGGCCTGTCGGATAATTTTTTCTACCGCAACCTCCATTTTATCGTTTTCAATCTCTACGGCGTTGAGGATCTGTCGAGCTGCCTCACTTTTTGCCTCGACAGTTACGACCCGCCCCCAGCGATTTATCCCCATTTCCAGATCTGATCCCAGTCTGGCATATGCTTTAACCGAATGATAATCTATACCGCCAACCAGAATCGTCAGCACCAAAACAGCTGCTACCGCATACTTGACCAGCAGAGTAGCGTTTTGTTCATATAAATCACCAGGTTCCAGATACTTTCCTCCTGTGCGCACTTTTCTATATTCGCCGCCCGGCAGGAGAATAATGGCATGTTTTTGATTGGCTTCAATGACAATTCCTTTATTTGTTCTCATCTGCCCGGCCTCCTTTCTTCGGCAAAATATATTCCTGCAACAGAGGAAAGTCATGCATATAGATCAAAGCCGTTACAAGGATATACTTTCTGTAACGATCGGCCAGTCTGCGATTGATTTGCCAACTTGTCTCCAATTCCTTCAGCGGAAGGGTTTTTTTCTTTAATAAATGATTGCGCAGTTCATCATCATTGGCAATAATCCGGGCGATTTGCTGAGCGCTCAGTCTGGTCTTGTCCTGCTGAGGAGACAGAGCGGGCAACTCATGAAAAGCAATATTAAACGGCTGCAGCAATCCCTGTAAAGCATCGATTTCTTGTTTTCTGGCGAGTGAATCGATAATTTCCTCAAAAAAAGACTCATCTGCCTCCTGCTCAAACCGATCTTCGCCCCGTGAGAACAATTTAAATGAAATAATGCTTTGTTTTTGTTCCTTGCGCTTATAGTCGATAACGCGATTTCTTATCACCTGACCGATAAAAACCATCATCGTACCCTTGGCCGGGTCAAACTTTTCAAGCGCTTCCACCAAGGCCAGGCGGGCAATACTGGCTTCATCATCATTGTCATATATGTATTTGCCGCAGGTTTTGGAACAAACCCGCAGACAAAATGGCATCAATTGCTCGAATATATCATCAAGCGCTGCCTTGTTGCCATTGCGAAAGTCCAGCAGCAATTGATATATCTGGCTTTCCCTGTCAACCACCAAACGATTCATCATCCAAATGCTCCTTGCAGAAACTCTGCTATTATTGTAGCACAGCCTCTGTGGGAGTTTATTATCTATTCACAAAAGAGTAAGTCAATGATTGAGAAGAACCAGCTCTTTTGACAATAAGAATGCCGGTTGCTTTATCAAATATACGAAAAGCAACCGGCGTTAATTGAGGTCGAAATGAATTTAAACAAGGGGAAAACACACATAAAAAGTACTGCCCCGTGGACCTGTTTCAATTTCTATTTTGGCATTGTAACGGGATGCGATCCCATAACATACGGCCAGGCCCAGGCCGGTCCCTCCTTCTTTGGTGCTGAAGAAGGGGGTACCCAGTTTGTCAAAGTTTTCCTTCTTGATGCCTGTACCTTGATCACGCACCGCCAAAACCACTTTTCCTTCAGTTGTATAGGTAGATACGAACACCGCCTTGCCTTCCTGGATAGATTCCAGTCCATTGTTGATGAGGTTGAGGATCAATTGGCGGATTTCCTGCTCGTCCAGCAACAAGTCGGGAATCCCTTCCAGGTCCAGGCTAATCATTTTATCCTGCATCATGGCACTGGCCAGCATTAGTGGATAAATATTCTTTAATATGGTATTGATGTTGACTGCTTTGATTTCCACCATCTTGTTTTTAGCCAGGGAAAGGAATTCAGTGATGATGGCGTTGGCTCGATCCAATTCTTCGATCATCAGATGGAAGGATTCTTTTTCTGCAGCATATTGCTCATTTTCTTTTAACAATTGAATAAAACCGCGCACCGTCGTCATAGGATTTCTGATTTCATGTGCGATGCTGGCTGCCATTTCTCCAACTAGATTGAGTTGTCCCAGGCGGGTCATTTCTTTTTCCATATGCCGGCGTTCCGTTAAATCAATGAACTGGCTCAGGATACAGATTTCTCCATCCAATTCAATTCTTTCGGCAGAATAAAGTCCCAGCCTGTTCTCACCGTTTTCCCGGCGGAAGTAAACTTCCATCTCCCGCACGGAACCACCTTTTTCGAGGATGCGTTTGACCTCTTCACGTTGTTCCGGATTGACCCAGAAGCCAATATCGACAGAAGTCCGACTGAGAAGAAATGATCGGGAATAACCCAGTACCTGGCAAAAGCTCTCATTTACATCGACAAAACGACCTTCCTCCAGGGTGGTAATACTCATTGTAACCGGACTGAAATTGAAGGCTTTGTTGAAACGTTGTTCCGACAGAATCAAATCATGTTCAATTCTTTTACGTTCAGTAAAATCCTTGACCACACAGAGCAGGCAGTCTTTTCCCTCAACCTTGATGATATCCGCCGAGAGCAAGGTGGTCACCAAATCACCATAACGATTGCGAAAGACGAATTCCAGATTGCGTACCCGGCCATTTTCCTTTAATTGCTGCATAAGCCTTTCACGGTCAACCGGGTATTGCCAGATGTCAATTTCGTAACTGGTGTGGCCCACTACTTCTTCCCGGGGGAATCCGACAATATTGAGAAACGCGTCATTTACATCCACATAACGTGCATCTTGCAAGGAAGAAATAGTCATAATGTCGGTACTGTAATGGAAGGCATTGGAGAATTTTTCTTCCGAAAGACGCAAAGCCCTTACCATGGATGCATAACCATCTTCATCCATTTGATTGAACGTCTCTATTTCAGCAATTCTGGCTTTTAAGCTTTCGATTTCCAGCAGCAGCTGCTCCTGGGTCTTCGCCTCCTGCAAGCGGTTATACCTCCTTCAAAACTTCCTGCCGCAAGGGTTATTCGGGTTGCTAACTTTTACCTTTATTGTTATCTATTAAATTTTATCATATTAATTGACATGAATGAACAATAACATCGTGATTCAAGCAAAAACCGATCCTGTCTCGAGGATCGGTTTTGTTGATGGGATATTATGTCGAACGTAATTTACTCAACCCAACGTATCTTCTGTTTTAACTCTGGATCGATGCGGGGCGGCGCAGGTGGAAATTCCACCGGATAACCCAAGGGGGTAACGGCAACGATTTCTTTTTTTTCGGAGATATCGAGGACTTTTCTGATGGCAGCCTCGTCCTGCAAAGGTCCGGTCATCCAGCATGTACCCAACCCCAAGGCCCGAGCTGCCAGACATAGATTTTCCATGGCAGCACTGCCGCTTTCCAGATGCATTTTGCGCACGGCATCATGTTTGCTGGTATCGGTCAGCACCACAATAATGGCCGGTGCTCCCCCGTATGTTTGGGCATATTCCACAAAATTGCGGCGGCTTGCTTCATCCTCCCAATCCTTGGAGTAGGCCACGCCGATTACCCCGTAACTCTCTCCCAGCTTTTGCTTGGCTTGCCCGGTTACAACGACATAATCAACCTGCTGCAAATTCTGTCCGGTAGGGGCATAGCTGGCTGCCTCGATAATTTTCAAGATATCTTCCCGGCTGACCGGGTCGGGTTTGTATTGGCGCACTGCCCGTCGATTGAAGACGACATCAAAAAATTCCATCGTTTCATCTCCTCTCAATTTAATTGGTCATTTTTTACGACTGATTGTTTTTGGCTTTTTCCTGTTGCCGCAGTGCATTGCGCATCGGCTTGCCGACAGAAGTACGCGGCAGTTCGTCAATGAATTCCACATGCGTCGGCACTTTGTAAGGAGCCAGATACTTCCGGCAATATTCCTTGACTTCATCTTCGGTCATGGTTTGGCCTGGTTTCAGAATAATAAATATCTTAGGCGTCTCGCCGCGTTTGGGGTCCGGAATGCCAATCGCACACGCATCCAAAACCTTGGGGTGGGTGTACATGACTTCATCGATTTCACGGCAGAAAACATTAAAGCCACTGCACAGGATCATGTCTTTTTTGCGGTCGACGATGGTTATGAAACCGTCATCGTCAATGGCAGCAATGTCTCCGGTATAAAGCCACCCGTCCCGCAGGACATTGGCGGTTTCCTCCGGATTGTTCCAGTAGCCGCTCATAATCTGCGGACCTTTGGCGATCAGTTCGCCCGGTTCACCATTAGGCATTTCTTTGGTCCCCTCTTCCAGGTCAACGATCTTGATATCCACATCCGGCCAAGGCAGTCCGACACTGCCAATTTTACGTTTGGTGTAAAAAGGCGTACAGGTCAGCACGTTGGACGTTTCTGAAAGTCCGTATCCTTCAGTAATGACTGCGCCAGACAGTTCTTCAAACTTATTCAGGCCCTCTACTGCCAGCGGTGAGGAACCGCAAATCATTGCTTTGATGGATTTAATCTTGGATTTGCTGATGTCGGGGTGATTGTTCAAGCCGTAGATCATGGCTGGTACAGCGGCAAAGTAATTAGGTTCATGTTCATTGATGTTTTTCAGCAGATTGTCAGGCGTCGGTCCGTTTACGACAATGATGGTGCCGCCGGCGACCATCATCATATTGACGCTGGTGTTGAACCCGTAAATGTGATAGAGCGGCATGGCGGCCATCGCCACGATTTCTTCCGGATTGTGGAAGGGTGGTTTAAACCATTCTACATCCTGAAATGCCATAGCTTCCAGGTTGGCATTGGACAACAGACAGCCTTTGGACAAGCCGGTGGTGCCGCCGGTATACTGCAACATGGAAAGATCTTCGGAAAAGACTTCGATGTCGGGTTCCCTGTCTTCCCCTTGGGCTGCCAATGCTTCGTAATCAAAGAGGTAGTCGGCCGGCTCAAATTCAACTTTATTGGCGGTTTGGATCACCACCAGCTTTTGTACGCTGGTTTTGCCGTTCTTGATGATCTCGACTACCTTATTGGCGAACTGGGCTTCGGAAAAAACAAATTTGGCCCCGCTGTCACCGAACTGGTGGGTTAATTCCGGCACCGTATACATTGGATTGGTAGGTACGATGGCGGCGCCCAGCTTCCAGCAGGCCTGCAGACAGATGACATATTCCGGCAGGTTGGTGCTCATCAGTGCAATCCGGTCACCTTTGACGTAACCCAACCCAATAATTGAACTGGCTAACTTACATGCGATGCTGTTGGCTTCCTTGTAGGTGAGTTGTTTATCGCCCCAGATCAGATAGGGCTTGTCTGGATTTTTTTCGACCCATTTGCTGAAATAATCCTTCATTGGCTTTCCGGGGTAATCAATGCTGTGACGAACTCCTTCATCGTAAAATGCATACCAGCTTCTTTCCATTCACGAAAACCTCCCATCCAAAATCTAGTAATACCATTATAATACATCCTTCGTTATTATGCGGATTTTTCATGCAAAAGATGCTTGTAACGGCAATACTGATTGTGGAAAGATTGAGTCACTTGAACAGAACAATCATTTTTCTACCAACCCCGACTGCTGCCTCCGCCGCCGCCGGAACCCCCGCCAAAGCCGCCACCGCCACTGCCGAAGCCGCCACCCCCGCCCCGGCCGCCGCCGCGGAACATGCCGCTGAGAATCATCCCCAGGATAAAACCGTTTAAAAACTTATGGTCCAGCCAAATCAGCAGAATCAGAAGGAAGATGCCCAGCACTTTGAGCCAGGTTGGGGTTGGTTCATTGCCCGCTTCTGTTTCTCCGGGGGTGGCATGATAACCTTGACTGGGTGTGAGGGTAACATTATATTCTTGGGCAACTTCCTGGACAACTGCCAAATAGCCGTTGCGCAAGCCGAGGTCATATTGTTCTTGTTTGTAATATGGAAGCATGTATTCATCCTGGATGCGTCCCGTCTTGCCGTCTGTCAAAACGCCTTCCAGACCATAGCCAACCTCAATTCTGGATTTATGTTCGGAAGGCACCAGCAAGATTAATACACCATTGTTTAATTCCTTGTCCCCAATCCCCCATTCCCGCAGAATGGTCAGCGATACCTCTTCCAGCACCTGATCCTCAAGGGTGTCAAGGGTCACGACCACCACTTGGGCTGTGGTCTGCCGGGCCAAATCCTGGCTGGTACTGATAATCAGGGAACGAGTCTCCGGACTCATCACGGCTGCCTGATCAAGCACGTAAAGGTCAGCCGGCGGGGACGGAATATCCACGGCCTGAGCTGGCAGCGACAGCAAGCAAAACAACAACAGCAGGGAGAGCAAACTCCCCCTGCCCAAGCGCTTTTTATAGTTTAAACGGGCCGGATGCTTTTGTTTTGGCAACAATCGCTTTGTCATACGAATACCTATTTTTCAAAGTCAACGATCGGGGTTTGATTGGCCGATTCAGCCGCCTTAAAGTATTCACGGGTTTCAAAGCCCAGCATTCCCGCCCAAATTACATTGGGAAAGCTTTTTATCTTGGCGTTGAAGACTTGCACGGAATCATTGTAATCCTTCCTGGCCACTGCCAGGCGGTTTTCCGTGCCGGCCAGATCATCCATCAACTGCCGGAAATTGGCGTCTGATTTAAGGTTGGGATAATTTTCAACCACCACCAGCAAACGTGACAGAGCCGAGTTGAGTTCATCATTGACAGCCGCTTTATCAGCTACGCCCCCGGCACCAATCAATTTGCTGCGGGATTCTGCGATGGTATTGAGAATGTCCTTTTCCTGTGCAGCAAAGCCTTTTACCGTTGATACCAGATTAGGAATCAAATCTGCCCGGCGCTGCAACTGATTCTCCACCTGGCTCCAGTTGCCGTCTACTTTTTCGTTCATCGCAATCAGACTGTTGTAACTGCCCACCCCGCTGAAAATCACAATCACTAAAACCACCAGGGCTATAATCCAGCCTTTTTTCACATTAACGCCTCCCTTGATTAAGTCTTTTTTTATCATATCCAATTGCTTGAAATTGTCAATCCGATCTCTTCCGTTGAAAAAAGCCCCTCATCCAGACGGAGCAGGGGCATTGAGAAATCAAATTATTTTGCGTTTAACAATTCCAGGAGATGATGCAGTATTCGAGCGGTCAAGCCCCAGATGATGCGGTCCTCCCAGAAGTAAAACTGTTGGGGCATTTTACCGGTGCGATAGGGATAGTTTTTACCTCCCGGCACCAGTTCATAGGGATAATCTTCCGGCATCTGCACAGCCAGGTGGAGGACATATTTCAGTGGATCTTGATCGATCAGATGCTGCAGCGGTACACAAAACAGTTCTTCCACTTCGCTGGGGTTAAAAGATATCTTCTGCGGATTGTGAATAAAGCCCACAAAGGGGTAAACGATGGCATTAAAAGGACTGGCAATGATGTCCAAGGGGGCAATTAATTCGATATCATCACAGGCGATCTTTAATTCTTCACTGGTTTCTCGAATCGCTGCCTGAGCGGGACTGGCATCATTTTTATCGATGGCACCGCCGGGAAAACAGATCTCGCCGGGCTGCACCTTTAAATCCGCCGCTCTTTTTTCAAACAATACATGAGGTTGATCTTTCAATTCCACCAGCGGCAAGAATACCGCTGAACGAAAAGACTGATTCTCGCCTAATATCCCCTGTTTACGATGCTTCAAAAATTCCAAATCAGGTAATGCCATGAAAACTCTTGCCTCCGAATTTATCCATCCGATGCTGGAAGGATTCTAATTCACTTAAAACTTACGCACTTTAAAATTACTTACCATGAGTATGGCCAGTAATAACATCAAAGCCAAAATTAAATTGCCGGGCAGCCAGGCCGCCAGCAATGACAGGATCGCAGCGAGAAAACCCGCCAGGGTGATGGGAATTCCCACAAAATAATCACTGATATTCAAAACATTAAAGCGCGCCAGCCGAAAGGCACCGCACACAATGAAAAAGACCGCAGCAAAAATCCCCAGCGAATAGATATAGGGATCAAGAACCTGTGCATAAATCAGCAGTGCTGGAGCAACGCCGAAGGATACCAGGTCAC
>DAOTHZ010000071.1:0-9608 GCA_035447945.1 Syntrophomonas sp. | reverse complement strand
ATCGCTTTAATCAAAATTGAATCCGCCATATTTTTTAAAGTGCTCCACCAGTCCGCCGTCATTCAAGATTTTCAGCATCACCGGCGGCAGCGGTGTGATGGGGATGTCAATATTCTGGGTGAGATTATGCAGGATACCGGCACCCAGGTCTATTTCCAGCGCATCTCCGGGGTTGATTAAATCAGTATCGCATTCAATGAGCGGCAGCCCTGTATTAATGCAATTGCGATAAAAAATGCGGGCAAACGATTTGGCAATTACCGCACTAATATCCGCGTTGATGATTGCCAGGGGTGCTTGTTCGCGGGAAGAACCGCAGCCAAAATTGCTGCCGGCTACAATAAAATCACCGCGGTCGATCTTGTTGTAAAACTCCGGATCCAAATCTTCCATCACGTGTTTGGCAAGTTCCTTCATATCCAGGGTCTTAAATTTGTGGCGGCCGGAAATGATGTAATCGGTGTTGACGTCATTGCCAAACTTGTGTACTTTGCCTTGTAAATTCATGTTCAAGCCTCCTAGCTGTTAAATTCGCGGGGATCGCTGATCTTGCCGTATAAAACTGAAGCGGCAACCGTCGCCGGCGACGCCAGATAGATGAATGCCTTGTTGTTACCCATTCTGCCCTTGAAATTGCGGTTGGCAGTGGAAATAACATTTTCTCCGTCAGAGGGGACTCCGTTGTGGGTGCCCACACAAGGCCCGCAACCCGGGGTTACGACCGCCGCCCCGGCTTCCATAAAGATTTCGATCAGTCCCTCGCGCATGGCCTGCAGCATCACCTGTCGGGAGGAAGGGGCGATGATTAAACGAGTTCCGTGAGCCAGCTTTCTGCCCTTGAGAATATTGGCGGCAATCCGGAAATCTTCGATTCGTCCATTGGTACAGGTACCAATGACACCCTGCTGAATGGGAATCCCGGCAACTTCGCCAATCGGCGATACATTATCAACAGTATGGGGTTTGGCTACCTGGGGTTCAAGTTTGGATACATTGTATTCCTTCACCCGGGCATATGTCGCATCAGGATCGGCCTGAACCGGTGTAAACGGTTTGTTGCTGTGTGCATTTACCCAGGCCACAGTTTTTTCGTCGGCTTCCATCAGCCCGCATTTGGCACCCATTTCAATAGCCATATTGCTGATGGTAAACCGGCCCTCAATGGATAACGCAGCGATGGCCTCGCCGGTATATTCAGCCGCCATATAGGTAGCGCCATCGGCGGTTACATCTCCGATCAGATAAAGGATTAAATCCTTGGAATGTACCCCCGGCGGAAGTTTGCCATTGATGACAAATTTAAAAGTCTCGGGCACCTTAAACCAAAGTTTCCCAGAACTTAAACCGGCGGCCAGATCAGTCGATCCCACCCCGGTGGAAAAAACATTGATAGCACCATACGTACAGGTATGCGAATCAGCCCCGATGACCAGATTTCCGGGCACAACATGTCCCTGTTCAGGCACCAGCTGATGGCAGACACCATCGCCAATATCGTAAAAATTGATTTTTTGTTGATCGGCAAATACCCGCATCTGCTGGTGCAGGGCGGAAACCCCTTCCAGCGGGCTGGGCGCACTGTGATCAATCACCATGGCGATTTTGGCCGGGTCAAAAACCCGGGTGGAATTCATCTCTTCAAAGGCTCTGATAGCCAGGCCGGAAGTCCCGTCCTGCCCCATGACAAAGTCCAGCTCCGCAACAACGATGTCATTGGCTCTGGCATCCTGACCGCTTTTTTGTGACAATATTTTTTCAGCAATCGTTTTCCCCACTATTTGTTCCTCTCCCTCTTGATTTCTTCGTAAATATAGACAACTTCTTTGTCAAATAATGACCTCTTTTTGTCAATTGACATCTGCCGCACCCGGGCCAGGATTTCTTTGGCTTCTTCTTCTGTCAGATTGACCAGGTATTCTTTAAACTTTGATTTGATGGCCGCCGTACCAGAATGCTTGCCGATGATGATCTGCCGCTCCAGGCCCACTTCCTCCGGTTTAAAGACTTCGTAGGTCAGCGGATTTTTCAGCACGCCGTCACCGTGAATGCCTGATTCATGCGCAAAAATATTGGAACCCACGATTGGTTTGCTGACCGGCAGCTCGCGCCCGGAAGCATGGGCAACATACTGGGCGACTTCACGGAAAATAGTGGTATCGTAATTCACGTCGACATTCATTAAATGCTTCAATCCCATAATAACTTCCTGGAGACAGGAGTTGCCTGCTCTCTCTCCCAGACCGTTGATGGTAACGCCCACATGGTTGGCACCGCCGTACACCCCGGAGAGGGAGTTGGCCGTGGCCATGCCGAAATCATTATGGGTATGCATTTCTATATCCAATCCTACTGCATCGTGCAGCGTCTTGATATATCTAAAAGTTGTCAGCGGATTTAAGGTTCCCACCGTATCACAGAAGCGCAACCGATTAGCCCCGGCGTGTTTGGCGATTAAGGCAAATTCCGTCAGGTAGTCGAGATCGGAACGAGATGCATCTTCGGCGTTTACAGAAACATAAAGATCATTGTCCTTGGCAAACTTTACCGCATCGGACATCATGTGCAGTACTTTTTCACGGGTGGTTTGCAGCTTGTGTTGAATATGAATATCGGAAGTTGATATGGATATGGCCACCGCATCAACTCCGCAATCCAGAGATTCCTTGATATCAGCGATCACCGCCCGGTTCCAGGCCATGATGCTGGATTTCAGACCCATATGGGCAATTTCGGTAATGCATTTTTTCTCATCTCCGCCCATCACCGGAATCCCGGCTTCGATTTGGTCGATGCCCATTCCATCCAGGTATTGTGCGATCCTGATTTTTTCCTCATTGGAAAACACGACGCCCGCTGTTTGTTCACCATCCCGCAAGGTCGTATCAACAATATATATTTTGGCTTCTTTCTCCAAAAACCAGTCTTTGTTGGCCATGGTCCATGTCATCCTATCACTCCCTGTCTAAACGTTCTTTCAGCAATTTATTCACCATCTCCGGATTCGCCTGTCCCCGGGTCGCTTTCATGATTTGCCCGATAAAGAATCCGAAGGCTTTTTCCTTGCCGTTTTTATAATCCTGCAAAACCTTGGGGTTGTTGTTGACGATTTCCTCGATCAAAGGCAGCAACGCATCGGCATCTGATATTTGCACCAAGCCTTTTTCCTTGATAATCGTTTGTGGGTCCTTGCCGCTGGCAAACATTTCCTCAAAAACCGTCTTGGCCATTTTGCCGCTGATTGTGCCCTCATCCAGCAAGTTCAGCATGTCGGCCAGCAATGCCGGTTTAACTTTGGCCTCCTGAATCTCCATCCCGTTTTGGTTCAACAATCTGGACAAATCCCCCATCATCCAATTGGATACCGCTTTGGCATCGGAATGCAGCCGCAGCGTATCATCAAAGAACTGCAAGATCTGCGGGCTTTGGGTCATCAAATCAACATCATATGAAGACAATCCATGTTGCTCCATCAGTCTTCGCCCGGCCTGCTCAGGTAATTCGGGCATGCTGCTTCGGACCTTGTCAACCCAATCCTGGCTGATGCGCAGGGGTGGCAGATCCGGTTCGGGGAAATAGCGGTAATCGTGAGCCTCTTCCTTGGAACGCATGGATCTGGTTACGCCTTTGGCCTCATCCCAGGTCCGGGTCTCCTGCACAATCTCTTCCCCGTCTTCAATGGCCTCGATTTGACGTTTGGCTTCATATTCAATGGCCTTCTCCAGCGCCCGAAAAGAATTGAGGTTCTTGATCTCCGTGCGGGTGCCTAGTTTTTCTTGCCCCCGGGGGCGCACTGAAACATTGGCATCACAGCGCAGGGATCCTTCTTCCATTTTGCAATCAGATACATCAGCAAACAAAAGAATGGAACGGAGTTTTTCCATATAGGCCCGTGCCTGCGTGGCACTGCGCATGTCAGGCTCGGAAACAATCTCCAGCAGCGGAACACCGGAGCGGTTCAAATCCACCAGAGAAAACGGGGTAGTGGTAATGTCGCCTTGATGGACCAGCTTGCCGGCGTCCTCCTCCAGATGAGCGCGGGTGATGCCGACCCGAATCTTTTCCCCGTCTGCTTCAATATCCAGATATCCGCCTTTGCAGATAGGCAGATCAAACTGCGAAATCTGGTAGGCTTTGGGCAGATCCGGATAAAAATAATTCTTGCGATCAAACTTGCAAAATTCAGCGATCTCACAATGGAGAGCCAGTCCGGTCTTGATAGCGCATTCCACCGCCTGTTCGTTGAGCACTGGCAGCATGCCGGGAAAACCCGAGCAGACCGGACATACCTGAGTATTCGGCTCAGCCCCAAAGGCGGTGGAACAGGAACAAAAGATCTTGCTCCTGGTTTTCAGCTCAGCATGAACTTCCAGCCCGATGACAATTTCAAAATCCTTACTCAATTTTATTTCACCTCCAAAGCTGGTCTCAAGCGATGGAAATCTGTGTTTTGTTCATACGCAAAGGCGGCCTTGATAAGCGTGCTTTCGGCAAATGCCGGGCCGATCAATTGCATGCCGATCGGCAAGCCCTCGTGGAAGCCGCAGGGAATTGACATGGCGGGCAGTCCGGCCATATTGACCGGCACCGTCAGGATGTCATTCATATATAAGGTCAGCGGATCACCGATCTGTTCCCCTAACTTGAAAGCAACCGTCGGGGTGGTCGGTGATACGATCAAATCAAAATCAGCAAATACCCTGGAAAAATCATCGGCGATCAAACGTCTGACTTTCAAGGCTTTCAGATAATAGGCATCATAGTATCCCGAGCTTAAAGCATAACTGCCCAGCATAATGCGCCGCTTGACTTCGGCGCCAAAACCCTCCGCCCTGGATCGAGAAAACATATCGATCACATTGGCGGCTTCATAATCACGCAATCCATATCGGACCCCGTCATAACGGGCCAAATTTGCACTGGCCTCGGCCGTGGCAACCAGATAATAGGCTGGCAGGGCGTATTCGCTGTGGGGCAAGGATACTTCTTCCACAATGGCGCCCATTTCTTCGTATTTAAGCAGCGCCTTTTTAATTATTTCCTGGATATTAGGATCGATCCCCGGTTGGAAATATTCGCGCGGGTAAGCGATCTTCATGCCTTTGACATCTCCATCCAAACTCGTCTGATAGTCTGGTACAGGCAGGTCCACGCTGGTCGAATCCAACGGATCCTTGCCGGAAATAATCTGCATAATCAGTGCACAGTCCTTTACATCCTTGGCAAAGGTGCCCACCTGGTCCAGGGAAGATGCATAGGCAACCACGCCCCAGCGCGATACTCTGCCATAGGTCGGTTTCAATCCCACGACCCCGCAGAACGAAGCCGGCTGACGAATCGACCCGCCGGTATCAGTTCCCAGAGCAAAAGGAATTTCATCGGCTGCCACCGCTGCCGCCGAACCACCGGATGATCCGCCCGGTACCCGGGTGAGATCCCAGGGATTGCAGGTGGGGAAAAAAGCGGATTGTTCGGTGGAAGATCCCATGGCAAATTCATCCATGTTAAGCTTGCCGGCGAGGATGCCATGTTCGGCAAACAATCGACCGGCCGCTGTAGAATCATAAGTGGGTATAAAGTTTCCCAGAATACGGGAAGCACAAGTGGTCTTTACCCCCCGGGTACAAAATATATCTTTCAAGCCAAGCGGTATCCCGGCAATTCTTCCGTACTGACCCTGTTGGTCGATTTCCCGTGCTTTAGCCAGGGCCTCTTCCTCCGTCAGGGTAATGAAAGCCCGCACCCGGTCGTCGACTGCAGTAATGCGGGCAAATATCGCCTGGGTAATCTCCAGGGCGGAAGTTTCCTTACGGCTTAGCAAGTCTTGCAGTTCATGGATGGTAAGCTGATACAATTCCAAGCTGGCAACCTCCTTGTTTCGATGCACCTACATGATTTTCGGTACTTTGTACTGGCCTTCTTCCACCAACGGTGCATTGGCCAGTATTTCTTCCCGCAACGTTCCCGGCTTGCTCTCATCCACACGAAAAACGTTGTATACCGGCAGAATATGCGCCAGCGGTTCTACACCCTCGGTTGACAATTCATTTAGCTTTTCCACATATTGCAGGATTGAGCTCAGTTGTTCAGCAAAGCTCTGTTTCTCAGTTTCGTTTAATTGCAATCTGGCCAGTTGGGCCACATACTCAACTTCTTTTATTGTAAGCGCCATTTTGCCGCCTCCTTACCGAATAAAACAATTACCCATTATTATACCAAAAAGCAGGGGAGACAATAAATAATTTTGCATGGTTCAGTTAAAACCATACAAATTTCGTCCTTCTTCTGGTCCAGGAATCACAACTTAAAAAGACTGGCGATATACATCAGCAGCGGTACGATAAAAAGTCCGGGCAGAAGATTGGCCAGGCGAATACGGGTAATCCCCAGAGTATTCAAGCCGATACCGGCAATCAGAATTCCGCCCAGTGCAGTTACATTGTTCAGCAAGGGGTCAGTCATGAGGGGTTCAAGGAAGGAGGCCCCCAAGGTAATGGCTCCTTGGTATAAAAATACGGGAATGGCAGAAAACAAAACGCCAACTCCCATACTGGCAGCAAATATAATGGAGAAAATGCCATCCAGCATGGATTTCACGATTAAAATCTGAGGATTGTGAGTCAGACCGTCTTCCAGCGATCCCAGGATGGCCATGGCACCGACACAGAAAACCATCGTCGCGGTTACAAAGCCTCTTACGAATTGTTCATTCTGCCCGCCGGTCAGGCTTTGCAGTTTTTCCCCCAGTCTCTCCAGCTTGGCTTCCCATTGCCGCCATTCACCGATCACCGCACCCAGTGCCAGGCTTAGCCCGACAATAGCCAGGCTGTCGGCTTTAAACCCGTATTGCAACCCGATGACCAGGATCAGGATACCCAATCCATCCTGCATGGTACGAGCCATCTGTTCAGGAATGCCCCGACGCAGCGCAAGACCCAGCAATCCGGCCATGATGATCGCAGCAGTATTAATGATGGTTCCGGTCACGACAACACAACTCCCGCCTTTTTATATAAAAAAGATTATACTCCAGGCGGGAGACAAAAAGATAGTTTACTTTTCAAAATATACAGAAAAAGTCCCTGCCCCAACATGAGAACCGATGATTGGTCCGATTTGGTTTACGATCACTTCTTCTACCGCAAATCTTTCCTTGATTGTCTGGCACAATGCTTCGGCAATTTCAGGAACGGCACTGTGATTAATACCAACTGTCTGACGTTCAAGACTTCTGCCTATATGCTCCATGATATCAATCTGCTTGCGTTGGGCGCCTTTTAAACCCCGCGCTTTATCATAGGGCATAAGGAAGCCTTCATCATCCATATATAAAATCGGTTTGATATCAAATACCTGGGCAATTTTTCCTTTGGCCTTGGAAAGTCGTCCGCCTCTGATCAAACTATCCAGATTCCCTACCACAAAAATACACTGGATAGTTTTGCGCATCCCGGTCAGACGTTCCATAATGGCAGCAACACTTTCTCCCCTTTGTGCCATTTTGGCAGCCTCCACCACCATTAAACCTATCCCCAATGAAGCCCGCAGGGAATCAAATACATGCAACCGGGGATTATTTAAAGTATTCTGGACCATCACCCCGGTTTGATAAGTACCGGAGAGGGCGGAAGACATATGTATGGCGATGACTTCCGAACCGTCAGCCAAGGCTTCAGTGTAAACCTTGGTGATATTATCTACCGTTGGTTGACTGGTAGCAGGCAATACACCGGATTCTGCCAATATCTTGTAAAACTCATCCACAGTCGGTTCGCCCGGCGGATATACGTTATCCCCAAATCTGACCTGCAGATGCGCCAGGCGAATATCATATTTCCTCAATATTTCGGCAGGCAGATCACAACAGTTGTCCGATACGATCCTGATTCCCATACGCAGCTCTCCTTAGCAATTCATAATTTTATTCATTATATTCCCTCAACAGCGCGAGAAATTCCTCTTCTGGCATGATTGTTACACCTAATTGCATGGCCTTGTCATATTTACTGCCTGGTTCGTCGCCCAGCAGCAGATAGGTGGTTTTTTTACTAACACTGCTGCTCACTTTCCCGCCCAAAGCCTCAATTCTTTCACTGGCTTCCTGCCGTCCCATGCTGGTCAGGGCACCGCTGAGCACAAACGTTTTGCCGGCCAGCGGCTGCTGACTGTCGGCCGGGTTATTCTCCACCATGTTCAAGCCAGCCTGCTTTAATCTTTCCAGCCCTTCCCGGTTACGTGATTCGGCAAAAAAACTCACCAGACTGTCTGCCATTTTCGGTCCGACTTCCGGGATGCGCAGCAACTGTTCCTCGGTCATTTGATAAAAATCATCCATCTGTTTGATCTCCCGGGTTAAGAGACGGGCAGTCTTGGCGCCGATATGTCTGATCCCCAGCGCGGTCAAAAGGCGGTACAGCGGTCTTTGTTTTGATGCTTCGATGGCCTGGACGATATTTTGGGCTGATTTGCTGCCCATGCGTTCAATGTCGGCAATCCTTTCCGCAGTCAGGGAGTATATGTCCGCAATCTCACTGACCAGTTCCTTTTCAACCAGTTGTTCAACGAGGGCAGGTCCCATCCCTTCAATATCCATGGCCGAACGCGAAGCAAAAAAGATAAGACTTTCCTTGAGACGAGCCGGACAATTGATGTTTTCACAGCGCAGAGCCACTTCGCCGTCGGTTTTGACTGCCTGACTGCCACAGGCAGGACAATTTCCCGGCGGAATTATGACCTGTTCATCCCCGCTGCGTTTCTCTGTTAGCGGTCTGATGATTTCGGGTATAATATCGCCGGCTTTGTGCAGCAGCACCAGATCACCGATGCGAATATCCTTGTCCCTGATCAAATCGAAATTGTGCAAACTAGCCCGGCTGACAGTTGTTCCGGCCAGGCTGACCGGTTCCATGATGGCGGTAGGGGCTATGATTCCTGTTCGGCCAACGTTTATTTCTATTTCCAGCAGCCGGGTTTCCTTTTCTTCTGCCAGGAACTTGTAAGCAATCGCCCAGCGCGGACTTTTGGCTGTTTGCCCCAAAACCTGCCGGGCCGCAAAAGCATTCAGTTTTACAACAACCCCGTCAATCTCATAGGGTAAGGTATGTCTCTGTTCTTCAATACGCTGGCAGTAACCATATACGTCGGTAATCCGGTCATAATACGCTGCTTCCGCATTGACCGGAAAACCCTGATTACGCAGAAAAGCCAATGCTTCCTGCTGGGTATCAAGGCGAACTCCTTCAATGTAGGTTATATCGTAGATAAAAGCAGCCAGCGCCCGCCCGGCAGTTACGCCCGGGTCCTGTTGGCGCAATGAGCCAGCGGCCGCATTGCGGGGATTGGCAAAAACTCTTTCGCCACGCTCTTCCCGCTCCTGATTGAGCCTGACAAATTCATTCTTGGGCAGGTACACTTCCCCGCGCACCTCCAGATGCGGTAGGGGCTGATGCAATTTGAGCGGAATGCTTTTGATGGTCCTGACGTTCAGGGTCACATCCTCACCAATGGATCCATCCCCGCGGGTTGCGGCTTTGACCAGAAGCCCGTTTTCATAGATGAGCGCAATGGTCAGCCCGTCTATTTTAAGTTCCGCCATATAACCACTCGTATCT
>DAOTHZ010000070.1:0-9692 GCA_035447945.1 Syntrophomonas sp. | reverse complement strand
TCCGCAGCGTCATCGAAGAGACTGTTCCCCGCCGGCCACCAAAAATAGGCATCATAATTGGTGTTTGGTACATAAGCGGTGGTGGCGAGTGCCGTCGGGTCATTCATCGTGCGTTCCGTTTCAAACAGCAGATCACCGGTATAGGCAGTTTTGATAAAACGCGGATAAGCCTGCCCGGTAACCTCAACATAATCCCACTCCACCGGATCGCTGCTGATCTGGGTCCATTTCATTACCCGCACCCGGTGTTCCTCCGTCATCATGTTTGACACCTGGATTGCCCCGGTCATGGCGTATTCCGGCCGGAAAAAGGCACTCCAGGGCAGCAGTGGCCAGGGACCAGGCCCGGGAGATTGAAAGCTGTTGTAATTCTCCGGGAAGGCTACAGATGGCAGCATACCCGGAGAGGGAAAATCAAAAAACGTCGTCGTCGGCGTCCAAATCTGGGTGTAGCGCGGATGGGTCAGCGTCAGTGAGTATTGTCCCGCCGGGAGATTTTTAAAGGAAGGCTCGGTCGTGCCCAGATCAACGGCCTGGATCTGGCTGTCCGGACCGTTCAGGGTCAGTTGTCCACCGTTTTTGATCATATCATAGGTATGGGTGATCACCTTGGACGAACTGCCGCTGCGGTCGATGCCCACTACCATATGTTCGAAGGGATCCTGCAGGCCACGTTTGATGTCCACATCATAATTGAAAACATCCTTGCGCACGACAAACGTCCCTGTCAGCGTCTGCCCGGAGGAAACCGGCATCCCGCCGATATCAGACATCGGTTCATTGTTTTGGGGACTCCGGTCCTTGAAGGCCAGGGCTGATTCATAGCTGTATGGCCACATTTGGTAATAAGGCCAGGCGTGATAAGTGTAAAGCCACTGGTCCGGATGCGCAGCATCGCTGAGATCTGCAGAATTTCCCCAGTAATCGTCCATCCCCGTAACCACCATCCCGTACAGGCCGGGCAGCAGTTCCACTGAGAAATTGCCGCTGGCATCCGTCACCGTCTGATGCAGTTTTTCCTCGGCGGGAAAAGCTGTGTTCATATACTCCGACAGACGAATCTCCACATTTTTGCCGGCCGCCGGCGCGCCCGCATACTGGGCATAAGCGCTGTCCGTCGCTCTTTCCCCGTCCACTGTGCAAAGGACTCCGGAGAGCTTCATCTTTTCCGGCGTCAACTGCAGCGTTACATCCGTATTTTTGTCATTTTCCGCATAAAACGTTTCCTGGGCGGTAAAGCGCACCGTAAACTGCTTGTCTGAGGGTGCACCGTAAAGACCGTCATAAATTTTCTTGCCGTCCACTTCAATAGGAACTGTTTTATCAATCTTGGCATCCACTCTGACATCATAATTGCCCGGCAGGATATTGTTGAAAAGCGCGTAGGTACTGTCTTCTTCCGTACTGTACACTGCCTTCACCCGGCGGGCGATGCCTTCCGTATTTTGCCCGGTGATCCCCTCCAGGATCACGTCAAGCCCCTCCAGCATCTCCGGGTCATTGTAGGGGGAGTCCAGCCACACCCACAGCTTGGTGTCTTCCAGAGGAATATTGATGGTAACGTCCGTTTGCATCAGGCCGCCGCTGCTGTTCGAGCGCACGAAAAGATTCTTGTTCTCGTAGCCCAGCTTTTTCGTTTCCAACAGCCAGGTCAGGGGGATCAGCTTGTCAAACTTCACCTTGCCGGCCATCGAATTGTCCCAGTAGGGAGCATCCTTGGTCAGACCGCTCACCCCTACCTGGGGCGGCAGCAGGACATTGCTGTCATCGGCCGGGTCACAGCCCGAAGCCTCCACGATGACGCCGCCCAGCGGCATGTCCGCCTGATCCTTCACCACATCGTAGCCCTTGACCGTCACGTTCAGCTGGTTGTAGATAGGTTTCAGCCGCACATCGGCCCAGTGGGGGCCGGAGATATCCTCAAACGGAACGCTGATGTAACCGTCCCAGCCGCCGATCTTGGCGGCCACGTTCGGGATGTCATAATTAATCGTGAAAGTATAAACGCCCGCCGGCATGCCTGTCAGATGCGCTACTCCGTCCGCATCCGTGGCCTGGTTGTATGTAACAAACTGATTGTCGCTGTCTCTTTTCACGGTAATCGCGACCGGCACATCCGCCAGGTGAATGCCCGAAGTGGCACAGACCACTTCGACGTAAACATCAAACAGCGATGCACCACCGCTGATCGGCTGCAGCGCCCAGTCCCAGCAGTTGGCGCCGGGATTGACCGCAAAATTTATTTCCTGGGCGGTTTGATAGGCAGGATGCTCGGCCGTGACGATATACGAGCCCGCCTCCAGCCCGTCCATCCGGTAAAAACCAAAATCATCTGTTTTTACCTCATAGAGTGTTTCGTTGGCAAGACTCGACAGGCGCACCGAAACCGCACCGATACCTGCCCCGGTATTGGCCGCGGTGATTCGCCCGGTGAGAGTTGTGTCCGCAGTATCCTGTGCCTGGCATGTTGCTGGTGGTGGCATGATGAGACAAGAAATAAGGAAGAAAAGTGCCAGAAGAATAAATAAACCCGATTTGTGACCAGTCATCACTTTGCGCTGCATGTGTTCCACACCTTTCGTAATCATATGATCGGAGAGAAATAGCCTCGCGGCCACACGACGAGGCCATTTCTTACCGGTCAATAAGATCCGCGACCTATATACGAAAGGGGAATATATTATTATGATACATACAGAAATGATTGGTATGCAATAGGCAACTTAAATTTTTTAGCGATGGTCCAGGGCGTTGATTAGCTGCGTCGGTAGATGTATTGGCCGCTGCTCAGCTCCCGCTCCACCCGGCCTTCGTTCAGCAGTGAAGCCAGGTAGCCCAGGGTTTCTGCCAGCACCAGGCGGCGAATGTGGATGTACTGGTTGGGCTTAAAGACATCGGCAGCAATTTCCCAGGCAGTGGAGGGCGTTTTGACTGCTTCATAAACGATGCGCTTACGTTTCTCATGGTGGGCGACGATCAAATCGATCTTGTCGTTCAGATTGGCAAACGTCCGGCCGTGACCCGGAATGACGAGTTCCACCGGCAGTTTTTTTAACCCTGTCAGGGCCTGCAGGTGGAGGTCACAGGGATTCAGCAAATAGGTATGCGGCCAATCGGTTAAATGCAGGATGGTGTGGTCGACCACATTGTCTCCGGGAAAGAGGATGCCGCGGGCAGGGTTGTAATAGACCATATGTCCGTCGGTATGACCCGGCACAGCGATGGTCAGGTAATCATCACCGTGCAGCTTGACGGTCAGGCCGTCGGAGTAGGGGATAAATTCGGGCAAAGGCTGAAGATAGGTGTTAATAAAGCGGATGTTATCGCTCAGTTCATGAACATACTCTTCCGGCCAGCCCTCCTGTTGACATTCGGTTATGGCACTGTCAAAATATTGGTCGGTATCAATAAAGCGCTGCCAGGTGACCAGATCTTCCTGAGGAAGATAAACCGGTATGTCGGCCTTAGCTTGCAGCCAACCCGCCAGCCCGCTGTGGTCATGATGATAATGAGTCAGATAAACTGCCTTCAGCCGGCGCAAGGTGATGCCGATGGACCTGAGCGCAGAATTCAGCAAATCCTGGTTTTGTTCCAGACTGACTCCTGTGTCAAGAACAACCCAGCCATCCTCGCCTTCGATGATAAAGCAGTTGTTTTCCTTGAGCGGAAAAGGCATAAACATCCTGAGGATATAGATATCCCCTTGTTTTTTTAACCAACCTTCTTCCCACATTTTGGCAGTATCCAAATTATCTTCCTCCGTCAGCAGATATACTCCTATTATTTGCCAAACCATCCCGGCAGGCAAGCAGAAATTTGTCAAAACCAAATCTTCCGGGTGGTGCGCAGACGATAAAGCGCTGCACCAGGGAGTGCCGTCAAACAGTAAAATCCCGTTGGTACAGCGTCGTATGGGCACGCTTCCATCACGGGATTCCTGTAGAACTTGCGGTTATTTGGTTTCGCCTGGAGCGATGGCAGCCAGTTTATCGGTACTTTAAAATGAATCGTCGGCAATGACGGCAAGAAATCAACTTAATTATCCAGAATGCGTTTCAGGAAGATACGGGTTCGCTCATTGCTGGGGTTGTTAAAGATAACGTCCGGGGTATCTTCTTCCACGATTACACCGTCATCCATAAACACAACCCGGTGGGCTACATCACGGGCAAAGGCCATTTCATGCGTAACTACCAGCATGGTAAGTCCACTCTTGGCCAGGTTTTTCATAACCTTCAAGACTTCACCGACCATTTCCGGATCCAGCGCCGAGGTCGGTTCGTCGAACAGCAGGGCCTCCGGTTCCATGGAAAGGGCCCGGGCAATCGCCACGCGCTGTTTTTGACCGCCGGAAATCTGATTGGGCTTGGCATTGATAAAAGTGGACATGCCCACCAGATCCAGATATTCCAAAGCTGTTTTGCGGGCTTCGGCTTTGCTGCGCTTCAGTACCTTGACCTGACCTACAACACAGTTTTCCAGCACATTCAGGTTGTTGAAGAGATTAAACTGCTGAAAAACCATGCCCATTTTGGCGCGATAGACGGCCGTGGTCATATTGTGCTGGAGAATGTTCTGTCCATGGTAGAGGATCTCTCCGTTGGTGGGCAATTCCAACAGGTTAATGCAGCGCAGCAGGGTAGATTTGCCGGAACCGCTGGCCCCAATGATACAGACCACTTCTCCCTTGTTGACGGAAAAGTTGATGTCCTTGAGCACTTCGTTTTGTCCGAAAGATTTTTGCAGATGACGGATTTCAATGATATTTTCCATCAATGTTTCCCCCTGTCCACGATTTTAAATTCTGCTTCAGGAACAGTCTGGGAACCGTGAATGGTATAGACGGAAGGACCTTCCAGTTTCATTTCAAAGAAACGCAGAATACGGGTTACGGTAAAGGTCATCACAAAATATACCGAGCAGGTGATGAGGAATACCTCGAAATAACGGAAATTGTTGCCGGCGGCAGATTTGGACATAAAGAAGAGCTCGGTAACGCCAATGACATTCAGCACCGAGGTGTCCTTGATATTGATGACAAATTCGTTGCTGGTGGCCGGCAGAATATTGCGCACTGCCTGGGGCAGGATGATATGCAGCATGGTTTGCGCATGAGTCATGCCGATGGAATGAGCCGCTTCAAACTGTCCTTTGTCGATGGATAGGATGCCGCCTCGAACGATTTCTGCCATGTACGCGCCGGTATTGATGGAGACGATAAAGATACCGGCAAAGAAGGTGGATAGATGGATATTGTAAACCATTGCCACCCCATAAAAAATAACCATGGCTTGTACGATCATGGGCGTGCCGCGAAAGATTTCAATGTAACACAGCAAGATAAAGTTAATAATTTTAAATAGGATACGTTTGAACAGAGGGGTATTCTGATCGATTGGGATGGTACGGATAACACCAATTAAAATGCCGATACAGAAACCAATAATGGTACCGGTCAAAGAAATAATCAGGGTTACTTCGGCCCCTCTTAAGAAAAGGGGCCAGTACTCCTGAAAGATAAATGCTACCCATTGAAAAAAAGTACTGTCTGCAGTAACCGACATGAATAAAAACAACTCCTGTTAGCTGCGAATATTAGTTCGAAGCAGGTTGATTCTTGATAGCCTGATCCATAATGGCTTTTCTTTGCTCTTCAGAGACGCCGGACAGAACCTTGTTGATGCTGCTGACCAGTTCCGGATTGCCTTTTTTCAGTCCGACCGCGATGGCAACATCGTCATCGGAAGCCTGGAATCCCTTGCCGGCAGCAAATTCCACCATGGCAAACTTGGGATTGGCGGTAGTGGCGGAAACGCCTTCCGGCCGTTCGGAAACATAACCGTCAATGATGCCGGATTCCAGTGCTACACGCATGGCCGGAAAATCATCCATGGCGGTTTGCTTTTGCACATCCGGGATCTGTTCGATTACAGTGTAATGGAATGTGTTCAGCTGGGCCGTAATCTTGGCTCCGGCAAGCTCCTGCAAACTGGTGGCGCTTTCATATTTGGAACCCTTCTGAATCACGACCACCAAATCGGAACGATAGTAATGATCAGAAAAATCGATGGTCTGTTTTCTTTCTGCAGTGGGGGACATACCGGCAATGATGGCGTCAATCGTACCGGCTTGGACGGCCGGAGACAGTCCATCCCAGGCAGTTTTCACGATAACCAGTTCCTTGCCCATGCCTTCGGCTAAAAGCTTGGCAATTTCTACATCATATCCGCCAGCAAATTCTTTGCTGCCGGCAATGGGGACCGCGCCATTGGAATTGTCAGATTGGGTCCAGTTGAAGGGCGGATAACCGCATTCCATGCCCACTTTGAATTCGTTACTGGGGGCCGCAGCCTGATCTTTGTCAGTGGAACCACAACCCGTAACCGAGACGAGCAGCCCCACAACCAGCATTGCACAAAGCGCCAAACTTACAAACTTCCTCATTAACCACTTCTCCTCACAAATAAAATTTTCGGTGTTACCGTCCATACCAATCGAAATAATTGTAACATAAAAATGCAATGAAGGAACCTCTTTATCAGCAATATCTGAGCTGAATTCCCGGGAATCTGTATAATGATTAGTTTTTTCGCAATAAAATTGAAAGCAGCATGGCTATCAGAATCAAGGCTGCTCCGCTGTAAGCCCGGACGGTTAAAATCTCATTGGCCCAAACAAAGCCGGCCAGGGCTGCGAAAACCGGCTCCGTAGTCAGGACCACAGCAAAGCGCGTTGGAGTACTGAACTGCTGCAGATGGTTCTGCAGCAAAAAGGCCAGCGAAGTAGCAAATACCGAGGTAACGATAATTGCCAGGATGGTATCCGTACCCAGATATTGAGGGATAGGTTCCGTTGCCAGACCAATGATCAGGCACAGGATTCCCACAAACAAGATCTGTACGCCGGTAATAGCCACCGCATTGTGACGCCAGGAATATTTAGAAACAAACACGATATGCAGGGCAAACCCAAAGGCGCAGACCAGCACCAGCAAATCCCCGTAGCCCAACACGAATTTGCCCGCCGGTACCGACAGCAATAACAACCCTGTCGCCGCCATAATTACGGTAAGGGTGGTTTGCCAGTCCGGCCAGAGACGGTTTTTAAGGTAAAACATGATGGGCACCAACACCACCGAAACCCCGGTAATAAAGCCGGCATTGGAAGAAGTCGTATATTGCAGTCCCACCGTTTGAAATACATAACCGATAAACAGGAAAAATCCCAACAGACAACCGGCAGCCACGGTTGAAACTTCGATTTTCAACACGTTTCTCCAGGAAAATAGAGCCAGCACCAGAAATGCCAAAGTGAATCGAATCCCCAGAAATAGATAGGGACCGATGTCGGCCAGGGCATTTTTAACCAGTACAAAGGTAACGCCCCAGATGAGTGCCACCAGCATCATTAAAAATTCTGCTTCATTGCGTTTTACTTTATGTTTCGTTATCACCGTTTTACTCTCCGGATTCGCACTAATTCCGCGTCAGTCCAGCTATGAATAGCATTGCCAACTCCCCGAATATCATAACACAATTGAAGCTTACATTTGTATGCAAATGCAAACAATAAAAAAGTCGCTGCTTTTTGCAGCGCAAGCGGTGCAAACCAGAAACGAAAAGTTTTTAACAAACAGCCCGATAAAAAACAACTGACCGGAAATTACTTGTCGGAATATTAGTCTAGCTGTATAATTATTAGGAAATTAGTATAGAAGAGAAAGGATGTGTACATCGTTGAAAAAACTAACCGCAATTCTTATTTCCGCCCTCTTGTTGGTGGGCATACTGGCCCTGAGCGGCTGTGGCAGCAAGGACGCCGGAGAGCAGGCAGCACCGGAAAAAGTTCTCCGCGTCGTAACCGAAGCAGGTTTTGCTCCCTTTGAATTTAAAGAGGGCAACGACGAGTTCACTGGTTTTGACATGGATCTGATCAGAGCCATTGGTGAGGCGCAAGGTTACAAGGTAGAGCTGGCCCACATGGGATTTGAATCCCTGATTCCGGCCTTGCAGTCTGACAAGGCTGACTGTGCCATCGCCGGTATGTCGATTACACCGGAAAGACAGGAATCAGTCGATTTCAGCACCCCTTATTTTGATGCCGGTCTCATTATCGCTGTCGCCAAGGATACTGAAGGCATTGCGACGCTGGACGATCTGCAAGGCAAAAAGATTGGCTGCCAGGTGGGCACCATTGGTGCGGATGCCAGCATGAGCGTCAAGGAAAAAGATTCCAAGACCGAGGTCAGAACGTTTGACAATATCGGTGAAGCCTTTATGGAACTGGAAAAAGGCGGCGTTGACGCGGTTGTCAATGACCATGCGGTAACTGCTTATTATATCAAGACCACCGGCAAGGACAAAACCAAGATGGTGGGCGAACTGTTCTCTGCTGATGATCATTATGGCATTGCTGTCAAGAAAGGCAATGCTGAAATGCTCAAAGTCATCAATGAAGGACTGGGAAAAATCAAAGCCAACGGCAAATATGACGAAATCTACAAGAAGTGGTTTGAATAAGATCAAGCGGTAAGCGCAGAAGAGAAAAGCGCGGGACAATCCTCGCGCTTTTCTTGCTTAATGATCGTTCCGGGAGGTTCATATGATACAAGTTATTCCCTTTACCTTTGCTTTCAATCCTTTTCAAGCCTTGCTGGACATCCATGGGTTTGAGGTAGTGGCCCATAACTTTCCTTCATTCATGGTCGGCGCACTGATTACTTTGGAGTTGACTGCCCTGGCGGTAGCCTTCGGGATGATCCTGGGCTTGCTGTTTGGTTTGCTCAAAATGGCACCACAATTCAAACCGACCTACTGGCTGGCTACCCTGTATATTGATTTCTTTCGGGGCACGCCGCTGTTTGTGCAGATTTTGCTGCTCTATTTTGGCATCCTGCCGGTCTTTGGCGAGATTGGAGCCTTTACCAGCGCCGTTATTGCCTGCAGCCTGAACAGCGGTGCCTATATCGCAGAGATCGTCCGCGCTGGCATTCAGGCCATCGACAAAGGCCAGATGGAAGCAGGACGCTCCTTGGGCATGAATTACCGCCAGGCCATGTGGTACATCATTTTGCCACAGGCCTACAAAGTTGTTATTCCTCCGCTGATCAACGAGTTCATTGCCATGCTCAAGGATACTTCCCTGGTATCAATCATCTCAGTTTCCGAACTGACCCTGCGCGGCAAACTGATCTATGCCAGCAGTTATGAACCGGCCTGGGTGTGGGGAACGGTTGCCATTATTTACTTTATCATGACCAAACTCCTGGCCATGTTTGGTGATTACATGGAAAGGAGGCTGGCTACCGAATGATCCAGATTAAAAATGTCTACAAAAGTTTTGGCCATTTGGAAGTGCTGAAAGGGATCAACTGTTATATCGCCCCCCGGGAAGTAGTCTGTGTGATCGGGCCCAGCGGTTCGGGCAAGTCGACCTTGCTGCGCTGTATCAACCAGCTGGAAACGGTCCAATCTGGAGATATCATTATTGATGGTCAGGACATCACCCATCCCAGTATTGACATCAATCTGATCCGTCAGCAGGTGGGCATGGTATTCCAATTATTTAATCTCTTTCCCCACAAGACGACGTTGGAAAATATCACCCTGGCACCGACCAAAATCTTAAAGATAAGTACGGATGAGGCCCATGAAAGAGCCATGACTCTGTTACGCAAGGTGGGACTGGTGGAC
>DAOTHZ010000069.1:0-10068 GCA_035447945.1 Syntrophomonas sp. | reverse complement strand
GCCCATGGGATGAAGAATATTAAATCCTTTCATCTTTTTAAAACGGGCGACGACGTCTCCAATGGCATAATTGCGCACATGACCCATATGCAGATTGCCGGACGGGTAGGGGAACATCTCCAGTGTATAGTATTTGGGCAAATCAGGGTTTTCGTAAGACTTGAAAATATGATTTTCTTCCCAGTGCTTTTGCCATTTCTCCTCAATTAAATCAAACCGGTAATTCTTGTCCATCATTTCCTCCTTGCCGCTCTGAGCAAAAAAATTGTATATACAAAAAACTCTCCTCCCCGAAAGGGACGAGAGCTGTTTTCCCGTGGTACCACCCTGATTGACAAAATTTAAATATGGTGGAGCTAGTGGGACTCGAACCCACGGCCTCCTGAATGCCATTCAGGCGCGATCCCAACTTCGCCATAGCCCCACAAAAATTGTCCACTTGAACCGTTAACGGATGTCCCGTCGCAGGCTAAAAAATCATTCACCTGCAATTCTCCCCGGCGAGTTCGTCAGGATTGCTGCCTTTCACCAAACGGCAGCTCTCTGCTTGGTATCTGCCTACTACTCCGGATCATCGATTCAATGTTCAATTGACATTTGCAATTATAAAATAGATTATCCGCAAAGTCAACCGATTAAACGATTCATCAGGCTTATTTTTAAATCACGTCAATAGACAAAGTAAATGCAATCAAAACGGGAGATAAAGATTGCTTTACGCTGTTCACCGGACATTTTGGATGTCATACGGGGATGGGATGGAAACAGAACCATCGAGACAAGGAGATAAATGTAAATTAAATAATTTAAATGGCAATTAAAGAAGGAAATGGATATAATGCAAAGAAAAAGTATACAGGAGGTGGCGATATGGGAAACATTGATCGTCGCTATCTGCTGGCGGCGCTGGTTTTAATCGCTGTGATGGTCTTTTTCGCCGGGACCAGATATGCGGAAATGAAACAAAACACGGTCATGGAAGAAGACCTGGCGGTGCAGCCAAGCACGGGGCAGGAGGAACAAGCCAACGAAGAGGAATTGCAGGTCTATGTCTGCGGTGAGGTGGAAAAACCCGGTCTGTATAAACTCAAAGCCGGTGCCCGGGTCTATGATGCTTTGCAAATAGCCGGCATCCTTCCCGGTGCGGCGCTTGATTATGCCCAGCCGGCCCGCAGGCTGCAGGATGGGGAGACGGTGGAACTTTACAGCGAAGCGGAGTTGGCCGAACAGCTTGCCGTCCGGCAGCTTTCACCAACGGAAGCGCTGCCGGTTGTGGCAGGGATAGCCCCAGCATCTCCGGCTGGCAGTCTGGTCAATATCAATACCGCAACGGTACAGGAACTGGACGATCGTTTGCCGGGCGTCGGTCCGGCCATTGCCCAGCGAATCGTTGATTATCGGGAGAGCAACGGGGGATTTGCCCGAATCGAGGATCTCCAAAATGTCAACGGCATTGGGGATAAAAAATATTCGGATATCAAAGCTATGATTACCGTGCGCTAGCAATTAGATTTGTCACTGCAACGGGTAGGTCACAGGCACATCCTTTATAAATTCTGCATATATTATCCTTGAACAGAACAACGGCGTTCTGAGCAAAGCTTGTTGAGCTTTGCCCGGAACGCTTTTTTTGATGGAGGTGCATGGCTTATGTGCGGTATGGTTGGCTGGGTGGATTTTAATAATTCATTGCGGTATGAAGAACAAACCATCAAAACCATGGCAAAAACGTTGCAACATCGCGGTCCGGATGCGGAGGGTTATTGGCTTGACCGGCACGTTGCCCTGGGACATTGCCGTTTGATTGTGGTTGATCCGGAGGGCGGACGGCAGCCGATGAGACTGGCAACCAATCAAGGAGAGTATATTCTGGTTTACAACGGGGAGTTGTACAATACCGAGGATTTGCGCCAAAGCTTGCTGGCCAGGGGCCATTCCTTTGCCGGTTGGTCGGATACGGAAGTACTGCTGAGAGCTTATAGTGAATGGGGTGAAAATTGCCTGCCCAGGCTGAACGGCATTTTTGCCTTTGCCGTGTGGGATGTACAGAACGAGAAATTGTTTATGGCCAGAGATCGGATTGGTGTCAAACCCTTGTTTTATTCTCAGAAAGGCAGTTCATTCCTTTTTGCTTCCGAGATCAAAGCCATTCTGGCTCACCCCGGCGTGACCGCCAAAGTTGACCGGGAGGGCCTGGCGGAGATTATTGCCCTGGGCCCGGCCCGCACTCCGGGACACGGAGTGTTTGCAGGTATATCTGAAGTAAAGCCCGGCTATTGTATGATGGTTGACCGCAGCGGGACAAGAACAAAACCATATTGGTCCCTGATCAGTCATGACCATGAAGACAGCCTGGCCCGGACGACGGTTAAGGTACGGGAACTGGTTTATGACGCGGTTAAACGTCAGTTGGTATCAGATGTGCCTTTATGCACTTTGTTATCAGGCGGTCTTGACTCCAGCGCGATTACCGCGATTGCCGCCGAAGTATATAAAAATGAAAACAACGAGCGGGTGCAAACCTTTTCCATTGATTATGCCGACAATGAGCAGTATTTTCGAGCCAGTGAACTACAGCCCGACACGGATGCTCCCTGGATAAAGATCGTCTCGGATTATTTGGATACCAGACACGCATCCTATCTGGCGGATACGCCTGAATTGGTACAGACCCTTTACCCGGCGGTCATAGCGCGGGATTTACCCGGCATGACGGACGTCGATTCTTCATTGTGGCTGTTCAGTCAATGGATCAAAAAGCAGGCTACAGTAGGAATATCAGGTGAATGCGCGGATGAGGTTTTTGGTGGATATCCCTGGTTTCGTCAAACAGGCGATTACAAATTGTTTCCATGGTCCCGGCATTTGCAGACCCGCATGAAGTTTTATTCGGCAGAATTGCTGGAATGGATCAAACCTGGGGAATATGTAGCCCAAAGATATCAGGAAGCGCTTGAAGAAGTGCCCCGTTGGGCAGACGATCAACCTACAGACGCCCGCATGCGGGAGATGTTTTATCTGAATCTGACCCGCTGGATGCCGGTTCTGCTGGATCGCAAAGACCGGATGAGCATGGCGGCGGGATTGGAACTGCGGGTGCCTTTTTGTGATCACCGGTTGGTGGAATATGTATGGAACGTACCCTGGGAGATGAAGAACTACCGTAGCCGGGAAAAGGGATTGTTGAGGCTGGCTTTGCCAGGTTTGCTTCCCGAAGACGTGCTGTGGAGAAAAAAGAGTCCTTATCCAAAAACCCACAATCCCTCCTATATAGAAGCCATTCGCAATTTGGCCCTGGCCATGTTGGCAGATCCCTCATCACCTCTGCTGCCATTTATTAACCGCCAGGCAGTCCGGGAACTGGCGCTGACTGTCAGAAGCGATACTGATATGCCTTGGTTTGGACAGTTGATGAATGCCCCGCAATTATTGGCGTTTTTGCTGCAAACCGATTTCTGGCTCAGATATTATCACATTGAGATCAGGTAAGCAGTTCGTCAAGTATACAAGCAGCCAGCTGGAGCTCCTCGCTAGCCTGAGATTTGAAGCCTTTTCCAGCCGTGTGCACGCCATTGCTACCGAAGAAGGTGAGGGAGCCTGTTATATATTTGACAGTCTTTCTGATCTGCTTTCGGCTTGGGCGACTGATCTGATGATTGGCAATTTTTTTCGGGTTACTTGTCCTTATCTCTTTAAGCTGAATACGATTGCTTATTTTGCCCTGATTAAAAACAGAAATGCCTATGCAACCATAGCCCGTGTACGTGAAACAACCCAGCTTTTGCTGGATCTTTTTCGCAGCGGGGATCATACTTACATCCATCCGCTCAAAGTATGGAATCGCTATTCGCCTACCATGTTCCTGCCTCATATACAACAGGGAGAAAGATTTGTTCCCATTACCAGCAGCACCGCAACGGCTCAATATTTTTCCCGCTTTCAGCTGCAGGGGCCGGGTAATGTGGAACGCAAAATTGATTATTGGGACAGGATCTTTCTTGCCGCCCGGGAACTGATGGAGGAGAACGATCGGCAATCTGCTGAATATGAGCAAAGATCAGCGACCATGGTCGACCGGCTTTGCCGGATGGTTTTAGGGCGTGACGAGTATCTGCTGCAGTTGGCACGACAGTATTTTGTTCTGGAGGACTTGCTGGAGATCCGTAACCGCCTGGTGGGATCAGGGTACATCGGGGGCAAAGCGGTGGGAATGCTTTTGGCGCGAAAAATACTGGAATCAGAGGATAAAATAAAATGGTCTGATTTTCTGGAACCGCATGATTCATTTTATATCGGATCGGACGTTTATTATACGTATCTGGTGGAAAATCAGTGCTGGGAACTGCGTCAACAGCAAAAAACGCCGGAAAATTATTTTGCCTTGGCCGGGCCCTTGCGGGAAAAAATAATCAGCGGATTCATGCCTGAAGTGATTATTGAACAATTTCAGCAAATGCTCGATTATTTTGGTCAATCACCCATCATCGTCCGTTCCAGCAGTCTCCTGGAGGATGGATTTGGCAATGCATTTGCCGGTAAGTATGAAAGTATATTCTGTATCAACCAGGGCGATCCCCAGCACCGCTATCAACAATTTGAAAAAGCCGTAAAATCAATTTATGCCAGCACCATGAATGAAGATGCCCTGGCCTATCGTCTGCAGCGGGGGATGGCGGACAGTGACGAGCAAATGGCTTTACTGGTACAGCGAGTATCCGGTTCCCTGCATGACCGCTTTTTCTTTCCTGATCTGGCCGGTGTGGCCATGTCCTGCAATCCTTATCCCTGGCACGAAGGGATGGATTCCCGGGCCGGCATGGTGCGCCTCGTACTGGGCTTGGGGACCCGGGCGGTTGACCGGGTCGATGATGATTATCCTTGTTTGGCAGCCCTCGATAAACCAACCCTGCGGCCTCATTCCGATCCGGAGGAGATGAGCCGTTTCTCCCAGCACCGGGTCGACCTTTTGGATCTCCGTAAGAATGAATGGTGCAGCGAGAACCTGGCCGAACTATTCCCCCTCCTAAACGAGTTGAACTGGTGGAAAAAGGCGGCTTCACCAGATTATCGGACGATGAAAAAGCTTAGGGATTGGGGAAGAACTATCCCTGATTTATGGACGCTCGATTTTAACGGATTATTAAAGGGAGAATTTCCGGTGATTCTGCGATCCATGCTGCAAACTTTGGAAGAGGCTTATGCTTATCCAGTGGATACTGAGTTTACGGTTAATTTTGATGTCGATGGCAGGATGCACATCAATTTGCTGCAATGCCGCCCGCTGCAGACCAATAAATCACAGGACAGTCGCCAGTATTCGTTTGCCATCGATCAAAACCGATTGCTGTTCTCCACCTGGCGGAATACTATGGGAGGCAGTGTGCAGAAAAAAATAGACCGTATCATATTTGTTCAACCTGAAGCCTATATTGCCCTATCCATCCATGATAAATATCGGGTAGCGCGGCTGGTCGGGCGCTTAAACCGGCTGTTTGATGCCCGGGAGGAGCATCCCTATATGCTGATGGGGCCGGGACGCTGGGGAAGCAGTACACCCTCTCTGGGCGTACCGGTATCTTTTGCGGAGATTTGTCATGCCTCGGTTTTGGTTGAAGTGGCCCGGGAAGAAGATGGATTAATGCCGGAACTGTCGTTTGGTACGCATTTTTTTCAGGATCTGGTGGAGACCAGGATTTTTTATGTGGCTTTGTTTCCCGGCCGGGAAAAAATTATGTTCCATCCCGCTTTACTTGCTGCATACAGGAATGAATTTGCTGATTGGCTGCCGGAGTATGCCATATGGGAGGAAGTGATCAAGGTATATGATATTTCTGCAGCCGGGCAGGAGTTATGGCTGGATGCAGAGATTAAAAGTCAGCAAACCCATTGCTTCTTTCGCTGAGACCTTAAAAAATGTTTTTCGTACAGCCGGCAGTCACGCCGGCTTTTTGTCATATTGAGCGAAAGGGACTATTAATAATACAGATTATTCCATATAATGTAGAAAAAAGAATGGAATTTTCGCTGTGACCAAAACCTGGCCGATTGCTTTTTTTAATTTGGCGGCAGGGATCTTGCTGGCTTATTACGAGTTATGGATAATTGCCCTGTGCCTCATAATGCTTTTCATCCTGGCCGCCGTTCTATGGAAAGACGATTCCTGCAGGATCATGCTTTGTGCGTTGCTGTTGCTGGGCGGGTTTTTCTGGGGGCAGCTGCGCATTGCCGATATTCCGGTTGATCTTCCTGTCGTACAGGGATTCCAATGCACAGGCCGGGTGCTCGACTTTCCCGTCGTGGATGGCGACAAAACCACCTTTGTCCTGAAAACTGAGCGCTCCTCCCGCTGGGAAAAGAAAATTCGGGTGGTTTGCTATTTCCAGACGGAGGTTGCCCGTGGTGATCGGGTAAAACTGCGCGGAGTCTTAAAACCACCCCGCACACCCGGCAACCCCGGGGCGTTTAACTACGTTCGCTACCTCGCCCACAATGGGATTTACTACAACTTTAGCGTAAAGAACAGCAACAGTTTACAGATTATGGCCCCTGCATCAGGCCCGGTGAGCTGGCTGGACGGGTTTCGGGTCCGGGCCGAGCGTGTTTTCCAGGCGACCCTGCCGGAACAGGAGGCGGGCATTTTACTGGGCATGCTGTTGGGGGCACAGGCCGGCATTGACGAAGAGCAATATGAAGCTTTTCAGAAAACCGGCATTATTCATCTCTTTTCCGTATCCGGTCTGCATGTAGGATTTTTGCTCTTGCTGGTGGGATGGATCGTCTCCCTCCTGGGTCTGTCCAAAGGCAAAAGGTTTGTCTGCGGGACGGTGGTACTGCTGCTTTACGGTACCATGATTGCCTGGCCGGTCTATGTCATCCGTTCCATTTTCATGGGAATTCTGGGGTTGGCTGCCTATTATTTCGGGCGCAAGAACGACATGATGAATGCGCTGGCGCTGGCCGGAGTATTCAATTTGCTGCTTGATCCGGCAGCGTTGTTTACAATCTCCTTTCAACTGACGTTTCTGGCTACCTGGGGGTTGATTTTTATCTTTCCCCACCTGCGGGATGTCCTTCCATGGAAAGGCTGGGGATGGGATTTGATTTGGCTGCCGTTGGCGGCAGAATTGGCGGTCATGCCGTTCATCGCCTATTATTTCAACATCCTGACGCCGGTCTCCATTATCACCAATATTCTGGTTTCATATCTGTCCGGGGTAGCCGTGGTTCTTGGTTTTATCGCTTTGTTTCTGGCGCCGGGCCTGCCTTTCCTGGCCACCTTGTTCCTCTATCCGGCCGGATTCTTTACGGAATTGATCCTCCTGATCGTCAAATGGATGCAGCTGGTGCCGGGCGGCTATATTTGGGTGGCGACGCCGGCGATATTTTTTATCCTTCTGTATTATGCAGGAGTCATTACTGGTTTATATGTGCTGGGCTCATCTTGGGAGCGCAAATGGCTCTGGCCATCCGCCGCCGCTGTGCTGATTTTTCTTGTCGTTCTCTTGCTTCCGGCCGGTTTTTATCATCGCGGCCAACTGGAAATCGATTTTATCGATGTGGGGCAGGGGGATGCGATTCTCATCAAGACGCCGCAGGGGAAATTCCTGTTGCTGGATGGCGGCGGCAGCATGCTGTACGATGTCGGTGATACCATTGTTCTGCCGTATCTGCATCGGCGCGGCATCCGCTCTTTGACCGCCCTGCTCAACAGTCATCCTGATCACGATCATTTACAGGGTTTGGAAAGTGTGGCACAAGAACTGACGGTTCAAACGATCCTGCTGCCCCAATGGCTGCAAGAGGCAGAAGAGTATCACCCTTTGCAGCAAATCGCGTTGCGCAAAAAGATTGATCTGCAGATGATTTCCGCCGGACAGGAAATAAACATCGAAGAAGGTTTGCGAATCAAAGCACTGCATCCCGGTCAGGCGTTATCTGCGGATTATAATGAGCAATCCCTGGTGATGCAGATAAGCTACGGAGACTTTTCCATCCTGTTAACCGGAGATATTGGCAAGGAAGTCATGCAATCGCTGCTTGACAAAAGCCTTATAACCGACACGACGATCGTGAAAGTCCCCCATCATGGCAGCAAAGGCTCCTTGCTGCCAGCGTTCTATCAGCGCCTCAATGCTCGTTATGCCATTATCTCTGTAGGACCAGACAATCAGTTCGGCCATCCCCATCCATCCGTCCTGGCATCCCTGGAGAAAGCCAACCTGAAAATCCTGCGCACCGACCAGCAGGGCGCCATTATTATTTTCACCGATGGCCGCCGCCTGCAAATCAGGCCAACCAAATAGGGGCAGCACAGGGCGGTTGGATGGTTGTTTTACTTCCGTCCCCCCTTGCTTCCGATCCCCGCAAAATTTGACAAGCTACCCTAAAACGTCCAAGTTGGTTTACGAATTATATATTAAGCTATAGAATTTAAGAATGACATTTGCGGTGAATGATGGAGGAGGTCGAACTGATGAGACGAAATGTTTTATTTATTGCTTTTTGGCTGGGACTGATTATGCTGGCATTTCCTGCTGCGGCACTGGCATTGCCAGACGGGGTACCGGCAGCGCTGGAAGCTCCCCAATATCAGAAGATGGAACTCAGGCAAAACGATGAGGGGGTTCCGTATTACTACATTGAGTACAGTATCCCCCAGAGCATTCTGGATCTGGATCAGACCCGCCCGGAGGACAACATCGTCGGCATAGACGTTCAAAGGAAAATTGATAATGGGGAATGGGAAGACTATTCCGGCGGACATTTGGATGCCTATACCACCACCAGCGTGTCCGGCAAAACAAATGTTTTCAGCTCGGAAATTGAGGTTCTGGATGAGGGCAGTCTGGAAGAGATTCAGATTAATAACCATACCTACAGTTTTCGCCTGAGATTCTGGTATCAATATTCATATGGGGATGGTCCCGGTGAATGGGATTATGTATATTCTGCCTGGTCCAATGAACTCGCCAACCAGTCCGGCAGTTTTTATAAAGGCGCCAGCGCCTGGGCGATTGCGGAGCTTGACAAGGCCCAGGGATATGGCTTGATTACCGAACGGATCAAAGACAATATGTCCGGCAAAATCACCCGGGAAGAATTTGCCGAAGTTGCTGTCAAGCTATATGAAACTTATACCGGCAAGATCGGAACGGTCGGCACTGCCAGCTTTATTGATACGACCAATCCAGAAATATTGAAAGCTGCCAATCTGGGTTTGGTCACCGGAGTGGGCAACAATAAATATGCCCCCAACGAGCTGGTCACCCGGGAACAGATGGCCACCATTCTGCTGCGGGCGCTGAAAGTCATCAACCCGGGCGCTGACTTCAGCAACGCCGGAGCAGCACCGTTTGCGGATGATGCCAAAATCAAAGCCTGGGCCCGGGACGGCGTTTACTATTGTTCCAAGGCAAGTATCGTCAACGGCGTGGGCGGCAACATGTTTGACCCGGAAGGCAACGCCACCCGCGAAGCGGCGGTTATTGTCTGCACCAGGGCTTATGAGTATTACAAATAAACGCTGAGGGGAGCCCGCTGCGTTCGTTACTTTCAATTAATAAGGCTTTGTAATCGCTGAAAACCTCCGTCAGATAACAAGCGTATCTGTACGGAGGTTTTGCGCTGTCAAAGCTCACTCGGGCGGCATTTATCTGCACCAGGTTGCTTGGATCAAAGGGATTTGGCATGCTGTGACAGCAAAATTAATACTATTCTCTTTTTTCCTTTCATAAATTTTGAAGAAGGGGGAGAGGGCAATCAGAAAGCAAGCACTGGGCGAAGATAAAGTGGGCCGACTGATGATTAACCTCTCTTTTCCTGCCATGGCCGGGATGATGATCTCGGCTTTTTTTGCTCTGATCGACACCTATTTTGTTTCCCGGTTGGGATCTACTGCATTGGCCGCTTTAACCTTCTGTATCCCGATTGAAGTTTTGTTAACATCCACGGGTTCGGCTACCGGGGTAGGCATCACGTCCCTGTTGGCCCGTACCCTGGGACAAAAGAAGCAAGCCGAGGCTGACAATATTGCCTGGCATGGATTGATCATCGCTGTGATTTACGGAG
>DAOTHZ010000068.1:0-10318 GCA_035447945.1 Syntrophomonas sp. | reverse complement strand
GTTGGAAAAAGTATTGAGATAAAATAATTTACAACTATTACCTGCTTTGCACTAAATAACAAGAACGAATTTCGCAGCAATGCGATTGCGCATTATTTTATAATGCGCAATCGCATTATTTGCGTTTATGACCCTTTTAAAAAAACTACGCAAACGAGCGATTTGCCATTTTGGCGGGCGTGTATTTACAAAGAAAAAATTTCGGAATTGGCATGACATTTGCAATATTCAAAAAATGGTGAACGAGTTTTACTTTCCGATACGGTTTTCATTTCTGCATTGATCCCACTAATGTGTTCCGGAGCAGGGATTCGCTTCCCTGGTTTAGCTTTTCTTTTTTCGTTTTATTCATGCTTGTTTGATGGAGGTGATAAAAGCTTTTCATGTCGCGCTGGATGCGTAATTCGAGATTTGTCTTTGGGGAGGAAATATCATGGGGTATGAAAATTTATTGCTGGAAAAGGAAGGCGCGCTGGCCCTTCTTTATGTAAATCGTCCCAAGGCAATGAATGCCTTGAATAAAGATACTTTGTTGGAAATGAAAGAGGCTATCATCAGTATTGCCAGTGACCCGGGAATTGATGCCCTGATTATTACCGGGGGCGGGAACAAAGCGTTTGTGGCGGGTGCCGACATCGCTTTTATGAAAAACCTGACCGCGGTTGAAGGCCGGGCGTTTGGAGCTCTGGGGCAGGAAGTATTTCGTATGATAGAAGCCATGGAGAAGCCGGTCATTGCAGCTGTTAACGGATTCGCTCTGGGTGGGGGCTGTGAACTGGCTATGTGTTGTGACTTTCGGATTGCATCAACCAATGCCAGATTTGGCCAGCCGGAAGTTGGACTGGGCATTACCCCCGGATTTGGCGGAACCCAACGTCTGCCTCGTTTGATTGGTGCCGGCATGGCCAGGCAAATGCTGTTTACGGCCGATATCATTGATGCTGCGGAAGCGCTTAGGGTGGGACTGGTCAATGCGGTGACTGCCCCGGAAGAATTAATGAACCTGGTCAAAGGTATTGCGGGGCGCATCGTTAAAAAAGGTCAACTGGCGGTACGGTTCACCAAGGCAGCGGTCAACGAAGGGCTGCAGACTGATATCGATCGGGCGATGACGATTGAAGCAGACCTGTTTGGTCTTTGCTTCAGCACCGATGATCAAAAAGAAGGCATGACTGCTTTCATGGAAAAACGTTCTCCCCAATTCGTGGGTAAATAGATCAAAAGGAGGTAGAAGTAGGTTGGCTATTCAAAAGATTGGCGTTTTGGGCGCCGGAACTATGGGAGCGGGGATTGCCCAGGTGCTGGTAGAGGCAGGATTCACTGTGGTACTGGTTGATATCAAAGAAGAATTCGTGGCCCGCGGGGTCAACGGAATCTTGAAAAACTGGGACAAAGCAGTGGACAAAGGGAAGATTGCCGCTGAAGCAGCGAAGAAATATCGTGAATTGTTGTCTACAGCGATTGACAACAAAGCTTTTGCTGATGCTGATATTGTGATCGAAGCGATCATCGAAAACATCGATGTGAAAAAGAGAGTACTGAAAGAGCTGGACGGGATTTGTGCTCCCGGGGCAATCCTGGCCACCAATACCTCGGCGCTCAGCATTACAGAAATTGCGGCTGCGACCAGCCGCCCGGACAAAGTGGTGGGCATGCATTTCTTCAATCCGGTGCCGGCCATGAAACTGGTGGAAGTCATCCCCGGAGTGGAGACTTCAAAGGCAACCGTGGAAACGGTCGTGGAACTGAGCAGCAAGATTGCCAAGGAACCGGTGCCGATCAAGGAATCACCGGGATTCATCGTCAACCGCATCTTGATTCCTTATATCAATGAAGCCGCCATCCTCTATCAGGAAGGAGTAGCTTCCGCAGCGGAAATCGACAAGGCCATGAAACTGGGGGCCAATATGCCCATGGGCCCACTGGCTTTGGCGGACTTGATCGGAATCGATGTTTGTCTGATGATTATGGAGTATTTCCTGAATGAGTTTGGCGATTCCAAATATCGGCCGGCGCTTTCCTTAAAACAGAAATTAAGAGCCGGTCACCTGGGCCGCAAGAGCGGCAAGGGATTCTTTGATTATAAATAAAACGGGGAGGTTTTGGAAAATTATGCAAAGAGAAGTAGTGTTGGTCGGCGCTTGCCGCACCGCAGTAGGAACTTTCAACGGCACCTTGCAGGATGAACCGGTGGTCAATCTTGGTGCGGTGGTCATGGCAGAAGCCCTTAAGAGAGCCGGGCTTAAAGGAGATCAATTGGATGAAGTCATCTTTGGATGCGTTATTCAGGCGGGGCAAGGACAGAACGTAACCCGTCAGTCGGCAATAAAAGCAGGGATTCCGCACGAAATATGTGCGATGACGATTAACAAAGTCTGCGGATCTGGCCTCAGAGCAGTCAGTCTGGCTGCCCAGATTATTCAATTGGGTGATGCGGATATTATTCTGGCTGGCGGCATGGAAAACATGAGCAATGCTCCTTACGGGTTGGAAAAAGCCCGCCGCGGCTACCGGATGAACAATGGCGCCCTGGTTGATTTTATGATCAAGGACGGATTGTGGGAAGCTTTCAATAACTATCATATGGGGATTACGGCAGAAAACGTCAATGAACAATATGGCATTACCCGCGAAGAGCAGGATGCGTTCGGCTTCCAGAGTCAGGAAAGAGCGGCTGCCGCGATTGCAGCGGGACGGTTCAAGGATGAGATCGTGCCGGTGGTGATGAAAGGCAAGAAAGGCGATATTGTATTTGACACGGATGAACATCCCCGTCAGACGACTTTGGATAAAATGGCTGCATTGAAGCCGGCCTTTAAGAAAGATGGAAGTGTAACGGCTGCCAATGCTTCCGGGATTAATGACGGTGCTGCCGCGATTATTGTTATGTCCAGGGAAAAAGCCGATGAGTTGGGCATCAAACCGATGGCGAAAGTGGTCAGTTATGCCTCCGGCGGTGTAGATCCTAAGGTTATGGGTTTGGGACCGATCCCCGCCAGCAAAAAAGCCCTGGCTAAAGCCGGTATGACGATTGATGACATGGATCTGATCGAAGCCAACGAAGCGTTTGCGGCGCAATCCATCGCGGTTGCCCGGGAAATGGGCTGGGTGGATAAAATGGACAAAGTCAACGTCAACGGTGGTGCCATTGCGCTGGGACATCCGGTGGGCGTCTCCGGTGCACGGATTCTGGTCAGCCTTTTGTATGAAATGCAAAGACGGCAGTCCAAATATGGACTGGCTACCCTGTGTATCGGCGGAGGTATGGGGACTTCCATGATCGTGGAAATGTAGCTGTCGATCAAAATGAATGAAAAATAGGAGGTAATGAGAGATGGATTTTGGGTTAACCGATGAACAAAAAATGTTTAAAAGAACCTTTGCCAACTTTTCCGATGAGGTCATACAGCCGGGAGCTGCCGAGCGGGATGAAAAAGAAGAGTTTGATATGGATTGCTGGAAAAAGATGGGCGAACTAGGCCTGGCTGGCTTGATTGTCCCGGAAAAATATGAAGGCACGGCGGCCGGCGCTGTGGTCTACGCCATGGCCGTAGAAGAAATTTCGCGTAACTGTGCTTCCCTGGGCGTCACCCTGTCCGCCCATACATCCTTGTGTACCTGGCCGATCCTTCATTTGGCCAATGAAGAACAAAAACAAAGGTGGCTGCCCCGTCTGGCCTCCGGAGAAGCATTGGGTGCATTGGGCCTGACCGAGCCAGGTGCTGGTTCGGATGTCGGTGCGACTGCCATGACCGCAGTCAAAGACGGCAATGATTTTATCCTGAATGGAACGAAAATATTTATCACCAATGCCTATTATGCTGACATCTATGTCATCCTGGTACGCACCGGCGGAAAAGATGAAAAGCATGGCAACAGCAGTTATTTTGTTGTGGAAAAGGGAACCCCCGGATTCAGCTTCGGGAAAAAAGAAAAGAAATTAGGAATTCGTTCTTCCTCCACCTATGAACTGGTCTTCGAAGACTGCCGCGTTCCCCAGGAAAACCTGATCGGCAACGTTGGTGACGGCTTCAAACAGACCATGCACGTCTTGAATGGCGGGCGGGTAGGTATTGCTGCCCAGGCTTTGGGAATTGCTGAAGGCGCTTTCCGCCACGCGCTGGCCTTTGCTTTGGAACGCCAGCAGTTTGGCAAACCGATTTTTGCCAATCAGGCCATCTCTTTTAAACTGGCCAATATGGCCATGAAGATCCAGGCCGCCAGAAACCTGGTTTACGAAGTGGCCTGGCGGGAGGACGCCGGGATGTCCTACCAGTTGCAGGGCGCTTTTGCCAAATGCTTTGCCGGTGATGTGGCCATGGAAGTTACCACCGAAGCGGTGCAGGTGCTGGGCGGCTATGGTTACACCCGTGATTATCCGGTGGAAAGAATGATGCGTGATGCGAAAATCACCCAGATCTATGAAGGTACCAATGAGATTCAGAGACTGACCATTACCAACTGTTTGAAACGCGGAGAAATCAGCAATTACGAGTATTAAATCGGATTGCGTTAACCCGAAAACGATAAAGAAATAAAATTCAAGAAGGAGGATGTGCGATTGGATTGGCTGAAAGAGTATGAGAGAAGGTTGATTACGGCGAAGGAAGCGGCCCAATTGGTCAAATCAGGCGATTGGATCGAATATGGTTTCGGCATCAACTGTGCCCGGGATTTTGATGAAGCCCTGGCGCGCAGAAAAGATGAATTATATGATGTGAAGATTCGTTGTGACATCGGGGCCTACCAGCATTTTACGGCCGAAGCTGATCCCACCGGGGAGCATTTCCTGTGGAACAGTTGGCATACAGCCGGTCACGACAAAAAGTTTATCGGCAAAAACTTATACTATATTCCCATGAAATTTCATGAAAACCCCATGATGACCAGAAAGGACTGTGCGCCTGATGATGTGGTGGTGCTGCAGGTCACTACCATGGATAAACATGGCTACTTTAATTTCGGCTGCAGCTCCGTCAACGGTTGGGCCGCCATGGAGACGGCCAAGATCAGCATCCTGGAAGTCAATGAAAAAATGCCGCGTTGTTTGGGCGGCAATCAGGAATGTGTTCATATCACCCAGGTGGACTATGTGATAGAGAGCCAAAATCAGCCAGTCATGACCTTAGGCTCTTCAGAGCCTAGTGAGGTAGACGTAAAGATCGCCGAACATATTATCGGCCGGCTGTATGACGGCAACTGTATCCAACTGGGAATCGGCGGAACCCCTAATGCGGTGGGCAAAATGGTAGCCGCTTCTGATCTGAAGGACCTGGGTGTCCACACCGAGATGTATGTTGATGCCTATCTGGATATGTACAAGGCCGGGAAAATAACCGGTTCCAGGAAAAAGATTGATCGTTATAAACAAGTGTATTCCTTTGCCATGGGCAGTCAGGAACTGTATGACTTCATCGATGACAATCCCGGTTTGGCTTCCTATTCGGTGGATTATACCAACAGCCCGGTGGTGATTGCCCAAATTGATGATTTTGTTTCTATCAATGCGTGTATCGAAGTTGATCTGTTCGGTCAGGTTTGCTCAGAAAGCGTGGGCACTCGTCACATCAGCGGCACCGGCGGACAGCTTGATTTTGTGGAAGGTGCCTACAAATCGAAAGGTGGACAAAGCTTCGTTTGTATGCCGTCGACCATTGAAATCAAGGGACAACTCGCTTCCCGCATCAAACCAATCCTGAGTCCGGGAGCGATCGTTACTGATCCGCGGACTGCCACCCATATGATTGTGACCGAATTCGGGATCGCCAATCTGAAGGGCAAGAGTACCTGGGAAAGAGCGGAAGCCTTGATTGCCATTGCGCATCCCATGTTTCAGGATAAACTGGTGCGTGAAGCCGAGCAGATGAATATCTGGAGAAAATCCAACCGACTTGAAGCAGCAGCCATTAGCATATAAAAAAACAAGGGACTGGTCCAGCCAGGGGGAGGGGAAGAGGGACGTTGATCGGCAGGGGGAAAGCCACGCTTTCCCCCCGGCCCATCACCCTGTGAACCATCATTTATGTTGTATGCGGGAAGCCCGTTTAATCCACGTACATTTTATGGAGATATTCCTCGTCGAGGAGTGTCCTTATGTCTTGTACGGCCTCCATCACGGGTTTCCTTTTTTCTGGCGCTTTCTGGTGCGGTCAAGCCAATTGAGGCTTGCTGCAAGGCGCTTCTCCATCAATGTTTTATACCGTATTTTTGTGCTTTGCGGACTACCGTGGACTGATTTATTCCCAGTGCCCGGGCAATTTGATAACTGGAACAGTATAAGGAGAAAGCTTTCTTCAGCAGATCCCGCTCGGTGTTTTCCAAGGCTCGTTTCAAGGGTATCAAGGGCGCATCTGTTTCTAATACACCGGGCATATTTCTGACATTCGCAGGCAAATCATTGACTGCAATGATATCGCTCATACAGGTTACCACCAGCCGTTCCATCAGGTTTTCCAATTCCCTGACGTTGCCGGGCCATTTGTAGTCTTCCAGGGCATGATATACCTTGGTGTCGATTCGCTTTTCCATGCCGTACTTTTGATTGAAGATGCTGAGAAAGTAATTGGTCAGCACCGGAATATCTTCCCGCCGCTCCCGCAAGGGGGGCACCATCACTGGAATCACACTGAGCCGGTAGAATAAATCAAGGCGGAACTGGTTATTGTCGATCATCGTGTTTAAATCCCGATTGGTGGCGGCAATGACCCGACAATCAATCTTTATCGGCTTGATGCCGCCGACCCGCATAATTGTCCGATCTTGAAGCACCCGCAATAGTTTGACTTGCAGTTTTAAAGGCAGCTCCCCGATCTCATCAAGAAAGATCATCCCTTCCCCAGCCAGTTCAAACATTCCTGCTTTACCGCTCTTGCTGGCCCCGGTGAAGGCCCCGCCTTCATACCCAAACAGCTCTGATTCCAAAAGGTTTTCGGGGATGGCTCCGCAGTTTACCTTAATAAAGGGCTGGTTCCGACAATTGCTGTGCTGATGAATAATTTCCGCAATTAATTCTTTGCCGGTGCCTGATTCGCCCTGAATCAATACGGTCGAATCAACTGCCGCGACGCGAATGACCATGCGGACCAGTTCTTTCATCTTCACGGAGGTCATGATAAGATTGCGGGTGTTTTCCAGCTTTAAATGTTCCAACTCGGTTTTGTAGAGTTCCTGCAGGCTTTCCACTCTTTCCAGTTGGCGCTGCAGCATGTTCAGTTCGGTTATGTCACGCACATTGGTGACCACCATAATAATGTTGCCTTCGTCATCATAAATCGGGTTGCTGGTTACGATGGCTTCCTTGCCGGTACTGGCTGTCAGCGATATGGTCGCCCGCTTGCCGCTCTCCAGCGCCACCAGTGTCCCGGACCTGGAAAAAACACCCTCCCGCACCAGATCCGCCATATTGCGGCCGATGCACTGTGCCTGGGTAATACCCATCACCTGTTCGAAACCTTTATTAATCCGCAGTGTATTGGCCTGCCCGTCGGTGACATACAGACCGTCAAACATGGACTCAATCACTGCTTCCATTTCTTTTTGGCGCAGGTCCTCCACCCTTTCCAGTTGACGCTGCAACATGTTCAGTTCGGTTATGTCACGCACATTGGTGACCACCATAATAATGTCGCCTTGCTCATCATAAATCGGGTTGCTGGTTACGATGGCTTCCTTGCCGGTACTGGAGGTTAGGGACAGCGTTGCGGTCTTGCCGGTTTCCAGCGCTGCCAGGGTTCCGGAGCGGGAAAAAACACCTTTCCGTACCAGATCAGCCATATTTTTGCCTATACATTGTTCCTTGGTAATACCCATGATACGTTCAAAGCCTTGATTCAGCCTTAGTGTATTGGCCTGTCCATCGGTCAGATACAAACCGTCAAAAGAGGATTCAATAATTGCCTCTAATTGCCGGTTCAATCTTTTGGTGTATTCGGATTCGCGCACCAACTGTTCAATTTCCGAGACATCACGCAACAACAGCAGGCGACCGACACATTCGCGGTTGACGATAATGTCTTTACAAAAGGAGATATAATGGTTTCCTTTTAAATCAATTCTTGTTTCAGTATTTTCGCCATCTTTCAGCAAGGCAATGATGGACGGATTTCGGATCACTGTCGTGGCAATGGCCAGCAAATCCTGATTCGCGTCCAAATCCAACACCCGGGCCATCCATTTGTTGAGGATACGAATGCGGTCTTCATTGTCAATTGCCATAATGGGCGTAAAGACTGCATCGGTGGCCGCTTTGAACTCGGCCCGGCCAAAGTCGTCCTGCAACGCAGCTTGCATCAGCAGGTAGGGATAATCAATCATTCCTGTCAGCTGACCGTCTTTTTCCACCAGCGTGAAGTCATTGACGTTGTAATTGACCAAGGGAACTTCATCCATATAAGCCAATTTGCCAAACTCGCTGTGCATGACTTGCTGAATTTTTGTATCTGCCGGCAGATCCTGCAGCAGTGCATTCAGCAGGATGTCTTTGCTGACGATTCCCAGGCACTGGTCAAAACTGTTGATGACCGGTGCGGCATACAGATCCTCTGCCAAAAGCAAACGGCAGGCTTCTTCGATTGTTTGCCCGGCAAACAAAACAATTCCGTTGGGCTTGACTGCCTCAAACGCTTTCACAAGCAACCACACTCCTTTTATAGGCTGAAGGTTATGAACTCAGCCCTGATCCGCTTCACGGACAGGTATGCCAGTAATCACAGGTGTTTCGGTATAAAGCATGAAATAAAAGGTTGATTGATAGAAGTGTTGCATGTGCATGGGATGACAAAAAGGGATGCATTGCAATAGATTTTGGTATGGATAATGCACTCTATTCGCTTACTACTTTTATTATTATCATATTATTATGATAATTCAAACAGTAATTGCGCAGAGATTTTTGCGAATTTCATCCTGTCACTGTGGTTGCGGCGTCCAAGGCGACAACGATGCGCGAAGCAAGAGGGCACCGTTCAAAAGTGATTGGCAAAATAAACAACCAGTTAACGTGGCAAAAAACTCCGGGAACCAACTGATTTTGGTTGGCTACGTGAATCAAAATGGGAGGCGATATTGTGAAAACAGAAAAAAGATGATAAAAATTGTAATTGCATAAAATGCCAAAAGTGATATCATATTAATATAATAACAATATATAAGGAGGCATTTTCATGGTTGAAAAACAAGCTTGGAAAATGAATGGATTCCTGGCCCTTTTACTCTCTCTGGTCACTTTGTTTGGTGCAGGCTATGCGTTTTTTCAAGTACAGATTTTACTTGGTATCTTGCTGATCGTTATTTTCATTTTAATGGTTTCCAGTATTATGGTAGTTCAGCCCAACGAAGCCAAGGCCATTACCTTTTTTGGAAGTTATATCGGCTCTGTCAGAGAAAGTGGCTTGTGGATGACCATCCCGTTTACATCCAAACCCAAAGTATCGCTGCGGGTACGCAATTTTAACAGCAAAATGCTGAAGGTCAATGACATCGACGGGAATCCCATTGAGATCGCTGCAGTGGTGGTTTTCAAAGTTATTGATTCGGCCAAAGCCTTGTTTGAAGTCAACAATTATGAAGAATTCGTGGAAATTCAGAGCGAGACGGCGTTGCGTCACGTCGCCAACAAATATCCGTATGACCAGTTTGAAGAAGGCGGTTACTCCCTGCGCGGCAATGCTGATCAGGTGGCCGGGGAACTGGCCGGCGAGATTCAGGAAAGATTGAAGTCCGCAGGGGTGGAGGTCATCGAAGCGCGTCTGACCCATCTGGCCTATGCGACTGAAATTGCCAGCGCCATGCTGCAGCGCCAGCAGGCGACAGCCATCATTGCGGCCCGCCAGAAGATCGTTGAAGGAGCCGTGGGCATGGTGCAAATGGCGTTGGAAAAACTGGAAAATGAAAATATCGTTGATTTGGACGATGAACGCAAAGCGGTCATGATCAACAATTTGATGGTAGCCATCGTTTCCGACCGTGCAGCTTCTCCTGTAATCAATACCGGCACCTTGTATTAGAGGTGGTGGGAGTATGTCTGCCAAGAAGAGTTTCCTGTTAAGGATTAACCCCAACCTGTTTGAGGTGTATGAATCCTGGGCGGCTGACGAGTTGCGCAGTGTCAATGCTCATTTGGAATTTATCCTGCGCGAGGCCGCAGTCCGTGCCGGCCGCTGGCCCAAGGGACCTTTGCCGGCCGCAACCATTGAATCGGCCAACAAACCTAAAAGAAAAGAGCAATAAAAGGGTCATCAGGTTGTTCCTCAAAATGGGGAACAACTTTTTTTGGTGCGCCCGGCACGGGCGCAGTCTAATGGGTGAAAGTCCCTAGTGC
>DAOTHZ010000067.1:9063-10347 GCA_035447945.1 Syntrophomonas sp. | reverse complement strand
TTTTTCATAATATATCGTAGAAATTTGGCCTGACAAATTTCTGTGCAGACCGATAAGGTCAATAAATATTAGAGAAAAAGGAGGGGAAAGTCAAATGTCAGACCTAAAGTGTGAATTTCCTGAAGGTTGCAGGCTTGACTTGTTTGCCAAAGTAGTAAAAGCCAAATATATTGCCAGGCAGGTCAAGGTGCTGGAGGACTATGTTTGCGTACCGTTGGTTTACCAGGAGCCCCCGTTAGGAATCAGTGTAAATTCCTGTCCGCCCCCATTGGGACACTACGTAAGCGCGATTGATGACTTCAAGGTAAAGGTGGTCAGAGCCGAGGAGATTTTGAATTTTAACCGGGTCAGGATTATTATCGAGTTTGATATCACGCTGTTCCTGATACTTGACGACGGCAGATACTACTGCTATTCATTGCCCGGCAACGTCTATGAACAGACCATTGATCTGTGTCAGTTTGATCCGCCGCTGACGATTGAGGAGTTTAGAAATGAAGTAAATGATTCGGACATCATCTTGAACAACTGGACCTTTGACTATGAGATCAGAGGCTGCTGCCAGGATCCAGACAGCCCTTGCTTCCCAGTCATGCCGGGAGTACAATGCCCGGAACCGATTCTGGGGACCTGTATTTATCTGGTGGTCTATGTTGATATTATCGACAAATTAGGCAAGATGCATGATGTCATTGTCTATGGTGAACTGGACCCGGAAGTGGAATAACCAAGCAAAAATAAATGCTCGGCACTGGCCGGGCATTTATTTTTGCAGCAACGGAGGTGTTACGTAATGGCTGTTCGTATTGCCAGGGCCGACAAAAACGAGATGCGTGCCCGAATTGAAGAAGTATTGGTCCAGTATAAAGATTTGCATGCGAAAATTGCAGCGTATGCAACCCAGACCGAAGTGGAAGAATACCAGGATTTCTGGCGGCAATGCCTGCAGGAAAATCGCCGCATTACCGAGCGGCTTTCACGCTATATGGTCATTAAATGCAACCGCTGAATATAATAATCGGAGCGGTTGCTCCTGCAAACATTTTTCTGAACGTCTGCAGTAACCAAATCTCTGCGTGAAGTAACAGGGGTGAAAGAGATGAAAAGTATCGGTTTGGCATTGGGCGGCGGAGGACTGAAAGGCATGGCTCATATTGGCGTATTGCAGGTACTGCATGAAAATGGACTGAGGCCGCAGTATATAACCGGCACCAGTGCAGGCAGTGTCATTGCCTCTTTGTATGCCAGCGGGATTTCTCCTTACCAATTGGAGGCCATCGCACT
>DAOTHZ010000067.1:4127-8963 GCA_035447945.1 Syntrophomonas sp. | reverse complement strand
AGTGAGGCGGTGCGAAGCAGCAGCTCTATTCCGGTTACTTTTGTTCCCAAGAATTATTGTGGGCTCAAAATGGTGGACGGCGGTGTGAAAGAAATCGTTCCGGCTTCTGTCGCTAAAATCATGGGTGCCGAGTATGTGGTGAGCGTCAATTTGGGGCAGGAAATGTATGATACCCAGGTCAAGGGGATTCCGGAGATCATATCCCGCACCTTGGGCATACTGGTGTTTGAAACCTCGGAAATGGAAGAAGAGATTTATTCCGATTTGACAATTTTTCCAGGGATTAAACCGATTCCGCTCAATGATACCGATGCCATTGCGAGAATCATCCGCGCCGGGCGCCGCGCCATGCAGGAAAACATCGAGGAAATAAAAAGACAACTCAGATAAACGGCACGAGCCAACCGGCACGGCCAAAAATGGGAGCATGCTGTCCAATGGCAGGATCTGGCAGAATTCTTTACAGTAATGCCGCGATCCAGAAATTTCGCAACTGCGTGGCGGCCTCCTCAAAACCGAGCTGATTGCTCAGCAGAAAATCCGGATTTATGGTGGCCTGAATGGAAGCCTGCACCACAGCTGTCAGCAGGACAGGATTGATTTGCTGCAGTGTTGGCCGTTCTCTTTTGGCAATAATATACGTTAAAAATTCCTGAATGAGCTGGGAACGGAAGCGATCCAGCCGTTCCCACAGGAAAGGATAGTGAACCCGTAGATCATTCAGGCTGAACGGATTGAAAATAAACTGTCCATTGGCCAGCAGGGTTTGGAACAATTCCGACAGGGCTTCTTCATCAGGCAGATTGCGCGTCAGCAGGGTCTGAAAGAATCGCTGCATTTCCTGCATAAAAACGTCCAGGGTGGCAGAGATGATGGCTTCTTTGCTGGGGAAATAGCGGTATAGCGTTCGTTTACTGATGCCGGCGGCAGCCGCCAGTTCATCCACGGTCAAGGAATAAAAACCTTTGCTGCCGGCCAGATCCCGGCAGGAATGAATAATTCTGTCCCTGATTGACATAATTGTCCCTCCGCTACACAATTTTTTTCTTGAACTTCAGGGTGCTGATGGTCAGGAAAAAAATCGAAAATACCAGCAGCGCCGTGACTTGTCCAATAAGATAGGAAAATCCGATCCCCTTGAGAATGATTCCACGGATAATATCAAGATAATAGGTAAGGGGTATGAGATCACTCAAGTAGTAGATTAAACGCGGCATGGCAGCCCGCGGAAACATAAAGCCCGACAGCAGGATACTGGGCAGCATGATAAAGAAAGACATCTGAAAGGCCTGCATTTGGTTTTTGGCAAGATTGGAGATCATCAGACCCAGGCCCAGTGAAGCCGTAATAAAAAACAGCGTCAACAGGTACAGCTGCAGCAGACTGCCTCGAATCGGCACGTGAAAGACCAAAACGCCTGCCAGCAGAGCCACCGTGATCTGGATATAGCCCATGGCAATGTAGGGCAGGATTTTGCCGATCATCAATTCCAACGGTTTAATGGGTGTGACCAGCAACTGTTCCAACGTACCACGCTCCCTTTCCCGAACGATGGCCACTGCGGTGAGAATGACCATGGTCATGGTAACGACGATGCCCAGAATGGCAGGCACCATATAATAAGCGGTGATGCCGTCGGGATTGTACCAGGGCCGTACCCGGATATCATAAGGCAGTTGCCGGTTGGGCATTTTTTGCAGCAATACTTGCTGGGATTTAATCAAACCAATCGAGTTAGCAGTGGCAATGGCCTGATTGGCCAGCATACTGTCACTGGCATCCACCAGCACCTGCACCTGGGCGGGGCTGCCACGATGAAGACTGCGGGCAAAATCAGGAGGAAAGATGATGCCGACTTTTGCCTGGCCGCTGTCGATGCTTTGGGTGACCGCTGCATAGCTGTTGACAGACAAGGTGACATCAAAATAGCCCGAGGCCGTGAAAGCTTCTAACATGTCCCGGCTTTGGGGGGACAAAGATTGATCAAAAACGGCCGTGGGGATGTGTTTAACTTCTGTCTGAATCGCATAGCCGAAAAGCAGCAATTGAATGAGCGGGATCATCAGAACGATCCCCAGCGTCATTCGATCTCTGCGGATTTGGAGCATTTCCTTTTTTAATACAGCCAGGATGCGATTCATGATGTAAGTCCCCCTTCTTTTCTTTGTCGGGCAATATGGATAAATACATCCTCCAGGGAAGGTGTGATCTGCTCCGGGACATATCCACAGTTTTGGCGGAGCAGCGCGATGTCTTCTTCCTGAGCCAGCAGAACATGGAGATGGGAACCATGCAGGCTGGCCTCCTGCACATAGGGAAGCGAGGACAATTTATCCAGGTGATCCATCGGCTCCGGCACGGTCAATGAGACCATGCACCCGTTTATAAACTGCTGTTTTAACTGGTCGGGAGCATCCAGTGCCATCAGCCGCCCTTGATTGATAAAGGCAATTCGGTCACAGCGCTCGGCTTCATCCATAAAATGAGTGGTAACAATCACGGTAGTACCCTTTTCCGCCAGTTGCTTAATAATTTCAAAAAACTGCCGGCGGCTGGTGGGACTGACTCCGCTGGTCGGTTCGTCGAGAAAAATCAGTTCCGGCCCGGCAATAATTGCCGCGGCCAAGGCCAAACGCTGTTTGTAGCCGCTGCTCAGGTTGGCCACCAGCGCCTTTTCACGGCCGCCCAGCTCAGCCAATTCCAGCATTTCAAACATTCGCTGCCGGCGCTGACGAGCGGGTATGCTGTAAATACCGGTATAAAAGTCAAGGTTTTCAATCACGGTAAGGTCATCATAAAGACTGAACTTCTGTGACATATAGGCGATTTTCGGTTTGATTTTTTCCGTTTCCTGCAGCAGGTCATAGCCAAGCACGGTTCCGCTCCCGGAACTGGGGGCAAGAATCCCGCATAACATACGAATAGCAGTTGATTTACCGGCGCCGTTGGGCCCCAGAAAGCCACATATTTCACCAGGGATGATATCCATGGTAAGATTGTCTACAGCAACAAAGTCTCCAAAGCACCGGGTAAGGTTGCGGGTACTTATTGCATATTCCATCGTTCCGCTCCCCCTTCCGCCCATCCCACGAAGATGTCCTCCATGGCAGGCAAGACTTCCTGAATGGTTGCCTCCGACAGATGCTGGCGAAGGAGGTATTGTTCAATTGCATTACGGCCTTGTTCACGATCGCGCACGATTACACGTACCTTGGAACCCATATAGGAGACATCCAGTATGCCAGGCAAATCATGCAGGCGCAGGGGATGTCTTTTCTGCAGATGAATCTCGAGAACCGGATAGGAAAACGAATTTTTTAAATCAGTCGGGGATGAAACCAAACGAATTTTCCCGTCACTGATAAAGGCGACTCGCGTACACAGTTCCGCCTCGTCCATGTAAGGCGTGGATACTAGCAAGGTCATTCCCCGGCGGTTTAGATCATAGAGGATTTTCCAGAATTCTTTGCGTGATTCGGGATCGACTCCGTAGGTAGGTTCATCCAGGATGAGCAATGATGGGCGGGTGATCAGGGCGCAAGTCAGGGAAAGCTTTTGTTTCATCCCGCCGGAGAGCTGATCGGCCAGACGATCTTTAAATGCGATGAGGTTGGTAATGGTTAAAATTTCTTCCGCTCGCTGTTGGATTGCAGAGCGCTTTAGAAGGTACATGCTGCCGAAAAAATAGATGTTTTCCATGACCGACAGATCTCCATAAAGGCTGAAGCGCTGCGGCATGTAACCCAATTGGTCCCGATGTCGGTCAAGCTGCTTAAGCGGTTGGCCCAGCAGCAGAATCTCGCCTTCATCAGGAGGGATTAAGCCGCAAATCATTCTCAGGAGGGTTGTTTTGCCGGCTCCATCCGGTCCCAGCAACCCCATGATATCACCTTTATTGACCTGCAGATCGACCTTCTCGACGGCGGTAAGGTTTTTAAAATGCTTGCTTGCCTGGCTTACGCTGATCATGGCTTACTCTCCGCGATGAAATAAAATATCGGCAGGCATGCCCGGTTTTAATATGCCCTGCGGGTTTTTCAAACTAATTTTTACTGCAAAAACCACGTTGGTTCGCTCTTGCTTGGTTTGAATCGATTTGGGCGTGAATTCACCCTGGTTGGCGATGTGGGTGACCTGACCGGTGTACACGGTTTGGTCACCGCTTACCGTTACATCTACCGGCTGACCCAGTTTTACCTTGGGGAGATCATCCGTCGGGATATAGACTTCCACCCAGAGGTCGTTGAGATTGGCAATCGTGAACAAAGCACTTCCCAGCGCAACAAATTCACCTATTTCATAGTTTTTGCTGAGAATGACCCCATCCTGTGGTGCATATAGCTTCAGATCTTCCAGCATCGCCTCAGAGGCTGATAAAACTGCTTTGGCCCGATTTACCTCAGCGCTGGCTGCGGCGACTTGTTGGGGACGGTTGCCAGCCTGTAAAAGATTAAACGCAGCCTGGGCTTGAGACAACTGCGCCGTTTTTTGTTCGGCACTCAGCCGTGCCGCTTCAACTTGTGTCTGGGCAATGGCACCGGCCGCAAATAAGCTTTCCGCCCGGGCCAGGTCCTGCTCAGCCTGCGCTTGGCTGCGGGAAGCAATCTTCAGACTGGCCTGGGCCTGCTCAATTTCCTGCGTCCGGGCGCCGGATACCAGATCACGAAGTTTGGCTTCCGCTGCCAGGACACTGATGGCATCTCGTTCCCGTTGGGCGAACAGGTCATTACGGGACAACTCTCCCAATAGCTGACCTTGCTTGACGGTATCACCCTCGACAAACGACAGGGTTTTGATGGTGCCGGCTGCTTTGGCATTGACATCAGCCGAGGAGGC
>DAOTHZ010000067.1:0-4027 GCA_035447945.1 Syntrophomonas sp. | reverse complement strand
AAAGTATACTAATGACAACAAATTAGTTTACCTGGTGTCAGCATAGCATCTCTGATTAGCTTTGGCAATCACCGGATGAAAAATGATTGTAAGGGTTTTCAATCAATGAAAACTGATAACGGGCAGGAATTATCACACAGAGAAATATATTTCGAATATTAAATATCCAATGTGCTATAATATGCTTAATATTATAAAAGCGTTGAGGAGGTAGAAAATGGCTTACGATACGTTAAAAGCGATACCGCGACGGATCAATTACACGGCAAAATATCAAAAAGAACGGGCTGCATTGGAAAAAGAGTTTCAAATGTATTTGGATGAATGGAAAACTTATCCCATCATGGTCGTCAATTATACGAAAAAGTACGGTGACTTGCCGGCGTTGCATCATAAACCCTATGGGACGTGGGAGACTTTTTCCTGGAACCAGATGAGCGAGATCATGTTTGCGGCAGCTTCGTCGTTGCTCAATGCCGGTATCAAAGAACAGGACCGGGTGGGAATCTTTTCCGCCAATCGGGCCGAGTGGCACCTGGCTGATTTGGGTGCCTTGCTGATGAGATGTGTCACCGTACCGATTTATGCTACCAATACAGAAGAAGAAGCAGCTTATATCGTTGATGATGCAGAAATCAAAGTGCTCTTTGTCGGACGGCAGGTCCATTATGATAAAGCCTATCCCCTGCTGGAAAAATGCCCGTCGTTGGAAAAGATCGTAGTTTTCCACCGCGACACGAAAATCCACCCAGACCCACGGGTTATTCTATGGGATGATTTTCTGGAAGAGGGCAGGAAAACTTCCAGAAAAAAAGAAATAGAAGAAATCATGAACAGGGCCGGATATGAGGATATGTGTGAAATTATTTACACTTCCGGAACAACCGGTGAACCCAAGGGGGCTGTGCATACCCATAAAACCATGATGCATAATGCATGGGGCGTGGGGCGTTATACTGAACTGGGCTGCTTTGTGGAAGGAGATTCGTCCATGTGCATGCTTCCCTTGACGCATGTATTGGAAGGTTCCTGGTCTTTTGGAATCCTGTCCATGGGAATGCAGCTGTACTATTGCGAGGACCACAACGAAATACTGCAATATCTGGCTGAGGCGAATCCGACGGCGATGAACGCTGCCCCGCGTTTGTTCGAAAAAATTTACGCCACTCTCTTCACCGGTATCAGGGATGCTTCTCCCATGAAGCAGAAAATATTCCGCTGGTCATTGGCGGTTGCCAAACAACACGGAGATTTGGTGTTGGCGGGCATCCAGCCCGGTCCGCTTCTGGCGATGAAAAGAAAACTGGCGGACAAGTTGGTGCTGCATAAAGTGCGGGCTCTGTTTGGCACCGGTTTTCATCATTTTAACTATGGCGGAGCCCCTCTCAATCCAGAGATCGAGAAGTTTTTCTTCTATTGCGGAGTGCTGGTTACCGGCGGATATGGACTCACCGAAACGTCACCGGTGCTGGCAATGAACGGTACCCATTGCTTCAAGTTCGGTTCAGTCGGGCCGACTGCTCCTTTGGTAGATATCAGGATTGATCCTGAAAGCGGTGAGATACAGGCCAAAGGGCCTAATGTGATCAAGGAATATTATAAAAAACCGGAAGCCACCCGCGAGGCGTTTACGGAAGATGGCTGGTTTAGAACCGGTGACATCGGTCGATTCGATGAAGACGGCTATCTGTATATTACCGACCGATTAAAGGATCTTATAATAACTTCCGGCGGAAAGAATATCGCTCCGCAATTAATTGAAAACCTGATGGCGGAAGATCATTTTATTGAATATATTGCTGTGGTGGGTGATGGGAAAAAATATGTTTCCGCCTTGATTGTTCCGTCTTATGAAAATCTAGAGCCATGGGCGGCAAAAGAGGGAATCACCTTTGCCAGCCGTGCAGAGCTGATTAAACATCCACAGGTAATCGCCTTTTACGAAAAAATCATCACTGCAAGACAGAAGAGCCTGGGGCAAGTTGAGCGCATCAAAAAGTTTACGCTGCTGGAACATGAGTTTTCGCAGGAAACGGGTGAAATTACACCGACCATGAAGGTAAAACGCAAGGTGGTAAGAGAAAAATACCAGGACTTGATTGATGCCATGTACGCAGACGAAAAATAAACGGTAGCGACACTGCCGGGGTGAACAAAAAGATCAAAATCAAAGGTAAGCAGGAAGCCCGTGATGGAGGCGGCACGAAGAACGGGGACACACCCTTTGGGGGGATGTTCCCGTAACAAGTACGTCTCTTGAACGGGCTTCTGGTGTTAAACGAAGCGAGGGGTTTTTTAAAAGGACTGAGGAGGTTAGGAAAATTCTGACCTTCTTTTACACTCTTTCCGGGAATCAGCTCTGCCAAGACAAGATTTTAACCCCATGCGCAGTGTAACCGATGCTGTTTATTCAACATATAATAAGCACAAAGCACAGATTTCGCTGAGCCTTCAGTTTCGGGCGGGGGAGGGGGTAAAAATGGCAACAGATCAATTTGAACATGCAACTTTTTATTTGACTCGCAAACAAGTAAATGAAATCAAGGAACTGGCCAAGCAAAACCAGATTTCACGCAGCGCACTGGTAAGAATGATAATTAGAGAATACCTGGCCAAACAGGATGGAGATAGAGATAAAAAGCAATAAAGAGGGGTTCGTTTTGGTGGTGCAAAAGAATACGTAAAAAGGTGTTTTGCTTAAGTTGAGCAAAACACCTTTCGTATTTTCACCGAAAAGTACAAGTGCTTCATTCCGATTTGAATGGGGCGTCTCGATGCGTAATAATAGAGTTAAATATGTATACAGAATACCGGCACAAAGGTATACAAAATCCCAAATGCAATCAGATATAATGGTTTTTGATGACCTTAATAATACAATAAGGAGGAAAAATAATGACAGCCAGTTCTTACAATCCCTATGAGAATGCGCAGGCACAGTTTGATCGGGTAGCTCAAGTCATTGGCCTTGACCAGGCGACTTGTGTTCTGCTGCGCCAGCCCATGCGTGAGTTCCACTTTACCATACCGGTGCATATGGATGACGGCAGCACAAAAATATTCAACGGTTATCGGATTCAGCATAATGATGCCCGGGGTCCGGCCAAAGGCGGAATCCGTTTTCATCCCCATGAAACGGCAGATACGGTTCGGGCGTTGGCTATGTGGATGACCTGGAAATGTTCGGTTGTGGATATTCCGCTGGGCGGCGGCAAAGGTGGAGTCATCTGTGATCCGCGCAATATGACGGAAAATGAACAAGAAAGACTGTGCCGCGGTTGGATCAGACAACTGGCCAAAGTAGTGGGACCGGTTATCGATGTCCCCGCACCGGATGTAATGACCAACGGCAAGCACATGCTGTGGATGCTGGATGAATTCGAAGCCATTCATGGCGGGCGTTATCCTGGTTTTATTACCGGCAAACCGGTTGGCATGGGAGGCTCATTGGGAAGAACGGAAGCAACTGGCTATGGCGTAATCTATACAGTACGGGAAGCCCTCAAGGAAATGGGCTTGAAGATAGAAGGCAGCACCGCCAGTATTCAAGGCTTTGGCAATGTGGCCCAATATGCGGCGATTTTGTTCCAACAGCTGGGGGGCAAGGTAATCTGTGTTTCCTGCTGGGACAACCAGGATAAAAAGGCCTATACTTATCGCAAGGCGGACGGTCTTGATGCCCAGGCTTTGTTGGGGATCGTGGATTCCTTCGGCACGATTGACAAACAGAAAGCACAGGATATGGGCTGCGAAATTCTGCCAGAAGATGCCTGGATCAAAGAAAATGTTGATATTTTAATCCCGGCTGCCCTGGAAAACCAGATCAACATGGATAATGTTCACAGCATCAGCAAACAGGTTAAAATCATTGCGGAAGGGGCCAATGGTCCAATTAATACGGAAGCTGACGAAGTGGTCAGGGCCAGCGGGATTTTTGTTATTCCTGACTTTCTTGCCAATGCCGGCGGGGTGACCTGCAGCTATTTTGAGCAAGTGCAGTGCAATAATAATTTTTACTGGGAAAAAG
>DAOTHZ010000066.1:0-11257 GCA_035447945.1 Syntrophomonas sp. | reverse complement strand
CCATGGATAGAGCCTTTGGGACCGCTTTCTTGATCATCATTCTGATTCTGATCATAAATTATCTGGCCAATCTGAGTTTGCGTAAATTTTCGCAGGCCGTGCGCTGAAGAAGAGGTGGAAAGATGGAAAAAACGCTCAAAATGCAAAGTCAGAATTTGCAGGTATTTTACAATCAATATCAAGCCCTGCAGGGCATAAACATGGATATAGAAGAGAATAAGGTGACCGCTCTGATTGGACCTTCCGGCTGCGGCAAGTCAACTTTTCTGCGCAGTCTGAACCGGTTAAACGAATTGATCGAAGGCACCACGATCAAAGGACAGATTTATCTGGATCAACAGCCCATTTACAGCAGCGATGTGGATGTGGTGGCCCTGCGCAAAAAAGTCGGCATGGTCTTCCAAAAACCATCGGTGTTTCCCATGTCCATTTATGACAATGTTGCCTATGGTCCCCGCATTCATGGGATAAAGAACAAAAGCCGGCTGGATGAAATCGTGGAAAAGAGCCTGAAGGCAGCCAACTTGTGGAAGGAAGTCAGTGATCGGCTCAAGAGTCCGGCAGCCCGGATGTCGGGCGGTCAGCAGCAGCGTCTCGTAATTGCCCGCGTGCTGGCAGTGGAGCCGGAAGTCATCCTGATGGATGAACCCGCCTCGGCTTTGGACCCCATTTCCACGACCCGATTGGAAGAGTTGATTGGGGAACTAAAGAATCATTATACAATTGTGATTGTGACCCACAATATGCAACAGGCCGCGCGGGTTTCTGACTATACCGGATTTTTTCTCAGCGGCGAGCTGATCGAGTTTGGCAAAACCACCGAAATCTTCGTCAACCCCCTTGACAAACGGACGGAAGACTATATCACCGGAAGATTTGGTTGATCATACAAAGGACAGGAGGTTAAGGAAAATGGTCGTTGACAATCTGGACATCGAATTAAAAAAATTGAAAGAAGAAATTTTGAAAATGGGTCGTCTTCTAGAAGAACAGATTTTTAAGGCAGTCAAATCGTTGGTTGACAAAGATATTGAAATGGCCCAAGAGGTGATTGAGCGTGATGATATCATGGATGCCATGGCTGTGGAAATTGAAAATAAATGCCTTCAGCTGATTGCCTTGAAACAACCCATGGCCCGTGATCTGCGTTTTATCGGTACGGCTTTGCGGATCATCGTTGACATGGAGAGAATGGCCGATCACGCTGAAGATATTGGTGAAATCACGATTCGTCTGCATGATCAGAAATATATCAAGCCGCTGATCGATATTCCCCGCATGGCCGAAACCGCTGAAGGAATGGTGAGAATTGCCCTGAAAGCCTATGTCGACGGCGATGTGGATATGGCCATGAGTTTGGTCGGGATGGAAAAGTTGTCCGACGAACTGTATGAACAGGTCTATCGGGATCTGCTGCTGCATATGATGCAAGATGCCAGAAACATCCCCCAGGCAACTGATTTGCTGCTGGTCGCCGGCCACCTGGAACGCATTGCTGACCATGCCACCAACCTGGCAGAAATGGTGGTTTATAATGAAGAAGGCAAGCGAATTGACATCAACGTACTGGCCCGCGCCTGATGTTACACCGGGACGTTCTTTTTGGAACAGGCATTCCTGCAACAACAATGTTTCACGTGCAACATTGTTGTTGTAATAATAAAGTTATTACCTGCATGGTTGCCGGGACTGAGGAGAATGCGCAAAACCTATTGCGATGATCAAACCGGGCTGCTGATTGACGGGGAGTAACCCCGCCCAGGTTTTCTTTTTCGGGATGAGAAGGAAATGCGTCGCAAGTATAGAAGTATTACTCATTCCTAGAAAAGGGGGCGGGCCAAGTGGATGCCAAAAAAAACACGGTCAACAAAGTGACGGTCAGTATTTATAACGAAGATTATGTGGTTAAGGGCAATGAAGATCCGGAATATATACAAATGCTTGGTTCCTATGTAGATCGGCGTATGCGCATGATCGGCCAGAGAAACCACCATCTCTCGACCAGCAAGGTGGCTGTTTTGACAGCGCTTAATCTGGCGGATGAGCTCAACAAATTACAGGAAGACTATGACCAATTGATTAAGGCCTTGGAGGAAGAAAGAAAAAATCGTCTCGGACAATCATAACCAGCAGTGCAATAAAGATATAGGAGAATGATATGACGAAAAACGGATTGCAGATTGCCAAAGGAGAAAACGAACTATATATTCTGCCTTCCATGGCCAACCGCCATGGCTTGATTGCCGGGGCTACCGGAACCGGTAAAACCATTACGCTGAAAGTGCTGGCTGAATCCTTTAGTGCAACCGGCACGCCAGTGTTTCTTACCGACATCAAGGGAGATCTTGCCGGGATGTGCGAACCGGGGGAAGATAGTCCCAAAATGCAGGAAAGAATTAAAAAACTGGAGCTCGATAATTTCAACTATCATGCCTTCCCGGTACAATTCTGGGATGTGTTTGCCCGGCAAGGTCATCCCGTACGTACCACCATCTCTGAGATGGGGCCGTTGCTTTTATCCCGTTTGTTGGGCCTGAATGATACCCAAACCGGCGTTTTAAATATTGCTTTTAAAATTGCCGATGACCAGCAGTTGTTGCTTCTCGATCTGAAAGATTTAAAAACCATGCTGGTCTATGTGGCGGAAAACGCCGCCGAATATACAACGGAGTACGGAAATGTTTCCAAACAGTCCATCGGTGCCATCCAACGTGCCATTCTGGTCATTGAAGAACAGGGGGCGGATCAGTTTTTCGGTGAACCAGCCCTGGATATTTATGATTTGCTGAAAACAGACCGCGATGGGATGGGTTATATCAACATCATGGCCTGTGACCAGCTATTTCATTCCCCGCTGCTGTATTCGACATTCCTATTGTGGATGCTTTCCGAGCTGTTTGAAGAACTGCCGGAAGTTGGCGATCTGGACAAACCCAAGATGATCTTTTTCTTTGACGAAGCTCACCTGCTTTTTAATGACGCTCCCAAAGTGTTGCTGGAGAGAATTGAACAAGTGGTGCGCCTGATTCGTTCCAAGGGCGTAGGCATCTATTTCATTACCCAAAATCCGGCCGATATTCCCGACAGTGTTCTGGGGCAGTTGGGCAATCGGGTACAACACGCCCTGCGGGCCTTTACGCCGAAAGATCAGAAGGCCATCAAGGCGGCCGCGGAAACGTTTCGTCAAAACCCCAACTACAAAGTGGCGGATGTCATTACGGAACTGGCGGTCGGCGAAGCCCTGGTCTCATTTCTGGAGGAAAAAGGCAGTCCTGCGATGGTGCAGCGGGCTTTTATCCTGCCTCCCCGCAGTTTGATGGGACCCATTTCAGAGCAGAGAAGAAGTCAGGCCATAAACCAGTCAATCATGTACGGCAAATATGAAAAAACAGTTGACCGGGAGTCTGCCTATGAAAAGCTGCAAGCCAAAATGCTGCGGGAAAAAGAAGAGGAGCAGCGGCAGGAAGAGCAAGCGGCAGCGGAGAAAGAGCGCCAGGCTGCAAGCCGGTCAAAACCGGGAAGAAAATCCGATACGTTTGTTGAACAAATGACCAAAAGCGCTGTCAATACGGTGGGACGTCAGATCGGCCGGGAACTGGTCAGAGGTTTGCTGGGGTCATTGCTGAAAAGATAAGACAATAAAGAATCCTTCAAGCATTCGATAAAGAAATGGGTTTACTGGCCGTGGCTGAGCGGCTCGTAAACCCATTACGGTTTTATTGCGTCTGTTGCCAAGGCGTTGTCATTTAGAATTCCTGGGCGGCCGCTTTGCTTTCTTCCCAGATCAATTCCAAGATTTCTTTCTTTAGACCGATAAATTCCGGACGCAACGTCAGGCTGTGATCGCGGGGACGTGCCAGGGGAATGGAGAGCGTCTTTTTGATGCTGCCCGGCTGTCGGCTCATCACATGCACTGTATCGGCCAGCAGAATCGCTTCGTCAATATCGTGGGTAATGAAAAGCACTGTCTTGTGATCGGTTTCCCAGATTTGCAGCAGCAATTCCTGCATGACCACGCGCGTCTGGGCATCCAGGGCTCCGAACGGCTCATCCATCAGCAGCACCTCCGGGTCATTGGCCAACGCTCTGGCGATGGCCACCCGTTGTTTCATCCCGCCCGACAATGCTTTTGGGTAAAGTTTGGCGAATTTCAGCAGGCCGGTTACTTCCAGATAGCGATTGACCCTTTCCTGCACTTCCTGCTCGGGCATTTTCTTTTGCCGCGGACCGAAAGCCACGTTGTCTGCCACATTCAGCCAAGGAAACAGCGTATAGGCTTGGAAAACCATGCCTCGGTCAGCACCCGGTCCGGTAATTTCCGTATCGTTTAAATACGCTTTGCCGGCGGTGGGATGTTCCAAGCCGGCAGCGATCTGCAGCAGAGTGCTTTTTCCGCAGCCGCTGGGACCGACAATAACAGCGAACTCGGACTGTTCGACCTGCATGTTGATGTCTTCCAACGCCTCGACCCTTTTATCTCCGCTGCTAAAAGTTTTATATACCCCTTCAAATAACAGCATTTATTGTCCCAACCTTTCATACCACGGAAAAAGAACTTTGGACAGGGTTTTAAACAAATAATCGGTCAGCAGACCCAGACAACCGATGATGATCAGGCCGGCAAAAATACGATCCGTCTGCAAGAAACGCTGGGAACGCAAAATCATGAATCCCAGTCCTGAATTGGCGGCGACCAGTTCCGCAATGACCAGATAGGTCCAGGCCCAGCCGATACAAATGCGCAGATTGTCCATTATTCCTGGCATGGAGGCCGGCAACAGGACTTTGGTATAGATGGCCGAACCGTCCGCTCCCAAAGTACAAGCAGCCTTGAGTAAATCGCCGGGAACAGTGCCTACGGTGTCCTGCACCATCAGTACCAGTTGAAAAAAGGTCCCGACAAAGATGACCGCCATTTTTTCAAAATCACCGATTCCAAAATAGAGAATCATCAGGGGAATCAATGCAGAAACGGGCAGATAACGGACAAAGCCGATGAAAGGGGCAAAAAAACCCTCGGTTTTGGTGTTGGTCGCCATTAAAATGCCCAAAGGAATGGCGATGATGGCTGCGGCAAAGAAGCCGATCAGAACCCGATAAAGGCTTATCAGGGTGTAGGAGAGCAAAACGCCTTCCTGCCACAGTTCCCGAAACGCTTCTGCGACGGCTAATGGTGTCGGCAGGAAGACCGGATTAATCTTGAAACCGAAAGAGAGCAGACACCAGGCGGAGGCGATAAGAACCAGGGAAACAATTTGCCAGGTAAGTAATTCCTGATTTTTACTTTTGCTGTTATGGTAGAGATTCAAAAAGGTCCCCCCCAACTGGAATACCTTTTTGATTATACACTTAAACGACAATCAACGGCCAGAAAATCTGGCCGCTGAATCGAAAAATCATCTCTGTCTGACGAGCAACACCTCTATTTTGCTGTTGCTGCTTCCACAAAGGTCGGGTCAATAATCTGCCGGGCATCGACCGCTTCCTTGATCACACCTTTGTCCAGCCAGAAACGGCTAGCCATGCCGGTGAGAGAATAGAGCGTGTTCTCGGAGAGCGCGGCATTGAAGAAATCACGATTCTCTTCTTTCCCCATAAACTGAACTCCCTTAGCCATATCAGCAACTTCTTCCTTGCTCAGCGCCAAAGCCTTGGCCATGATTTCATTGCCTTCATCAGGATTCTGCTGGTACCAGGCGATGGCTTCATTCCATGCTTCCACCAAGCCTTGCACCGCTTCCGGATGGGCATCGATGAAGTCCTGACGTACTGAGATTACGTCGACAATATAACCGGGAAAATCCTTGCTGGATACCAGTACGTGGCCGCCCTCGCGTTGGGAAGCTTGCGTCAGCCAGGGTTCCCAGGCGACGGCGGCGTCCAGTTTGCCGGCCACAAAGGCTGCCCCGGCATCGCCGGCAGTCATTTCCTGAATATCGATTTTGCTTTCATCGACACCATACTTGTCGAGCACGGCCAGGAAGAAGAAGTAACTGGTTGAAGCCTTGTCCAGACCAACAGTTTTTCCTTCCAAATCCTTGGGGGCACTTATCTGTGCCGAGGCAATGATGCCGTCGCCGCCATAGGACTGATCCATACCCAGCACAAATTTGATCGGTGCACCATTGGCGAAATGAATGATCTCGCGGTCGACCACGTTGCCCAGCGCCTGGATCTGGTTGGCGGTAATGGCAGCTGCATACTGGGATTCATCTTCGATAATAACCATTTCCGGGGCGATATTATGGTTTTTAAAGAACCCTTTTTCCTGGGCGATATATAGTGGAGCATAGCCAACCCAGGTGCAATGTCCTATTTTAAACTGAACCGCCTGGTCTTCAGCGGCAGGCTGGTCCTTTTGTCCGCAGCCGGCCAGCAGAGTAAGACTGAACAACAGAATAAAGAGCGTTACCAATGATTTTTGTGTGATACTGCCTGACTTCATTTTTTTGACCTCCCAATGCATGATTTCTTAAAGTTTCAATGATGTATTCGCCAATAATATGCAAAATCCTTCTCTGGTTTAAATCTCTATACTGTTAATCCTTCACCATGGTAAATCGAATTTGCTGATCAAGCAGCTGGAAATTGACAAGGTAATGGGATTGATGCATAATGGCAATAATATCAAAGTAATAAAATACTCTCCGAGATTATTGACCTAAGGAAATCTCTATGGTTGATGGTCCGATAGGGTGTATCGGGAAACGGATACGCCTCCCGCTGGAAAGGAGATGAGATGAAAGAAATAAAATTGATATATGGTTCTGGTTTGTAATCTGCAGACAGAACCCTTTTTTATGGCTATGATTAGAGGAGGGATTGGAATGAAAATGAGAAACCATAAAACATTATTGGTATTGGCTGTGTTAATGGCGTTTCTGTTTACCATGGTGGGCGGATGTGCCCAAAAAGAGCCCCCGGCTCCTGAACAAAGCCAGCAGCCTCCGGCCAAGGAACTGAAACTGGCGACCACCACCAGCACCCAGGATTCAGGACTGCTGGATGCAATTTTGCCGGAGCTTGAAAAAGATATTAACTACAAAGTCAAAGTCATCGCGGTTGGCACCGGACAAGCCATTGAAATGGGTGAGGCCGGAGACGTCGACGTGATTCTGGTACACTCCCGGGCGGCAGAGGACAAGTTTGTAGCAGACGGCTATGGCGTAGACCGGCGCGACGTTATGTACAACGATTTTCTGATCATCGGACCGGCGGAAGATCCGGCCGGCATCAAAGGCAGTACCGATATCATAGCAGCTTTCAAGACCATTGCTGACAAACAGGCAGTATTTGTATCCAGGGGTGACAATTCAGGAACCGATAAAAAGGAAAAAGGCATTTGGACCAAGGCAGAAATGACCCCCGCCGGAGCATGGTATATAGAGACCGGACAAGGCATGGGTGACACCTTCCGCATGGCCGATGAGAAAAAGGCTTATACTTTGATTGACAGAGCCACCTATCTGGCGCAGAAGGATAAATATAAACTGGAACCTATAATTGAAGGCGACAAGTCCCTGCTCAATCCTTATGGCGTCATCCCGGTCAATCCGGAGAAATTTCCCAATGTGGATTATGAAGGGGCAACCAAGTTTGCCCAATGGCTGACATCCGAAAAAGGGCAGAAGATGATCGGCGAGTTTGGCGTAAAAGAATTTGGCCAGCAGCTGTTTGTACCGGACGCCAAATAATTGCTGCAATGTAATGAAACTATTCCGGGAGGTTGGGCGTGAACATATTTGTAGAGGGCATTAAGGAAGGCGTTTATCTGATCTGGCAAATGGATCCCGAAATCATCCAGGTTACCCTTCTGTCCTTGCAGGTATCCCTCACCGCCCTGCTTCTTTCCGCCATGTTGGGTATTCCTACCGGCGCGGCCCTGGCCTTGAAAAAGATTCCCGGGAAAAGAATCTGGCTGAACACGATTTATACACTGATGGGTCTGCCGCCGGTGCTGGCAGGCCTGTTGGTGTATTTGCTTTTAACCTACCGCGGCCCACTGGGTCAGTTCGAGCTGTTGTTTACCCCGTCTGCCATGGTTTTTGCCCAGGTTTTGCTGGCCGCGCCGATCGTTTGCGGGTTAACGGCGCGAGCCGTCATGGCGTTGCCACAGGATGTGTATGACACCGCTGCTACGTTGGGAGCGTCCCGGCGTCAGGCGTCAGCGACGATTATGCGGGAAGCACGCATCGGCATTGTGGCGGCTCTCACTACTGCCTTTGGTCGGGTGATTGCCGAAGTCGGAGCGGTCATGCTGGTGGGCGGCAACATTCGCTGGAGTACCCGGGTGTTGACAACCTCCATCGTGCTGGAGACCCGGATGGGCAATTTCAGTACCGCGATTGCCATTGGTTTGATTTTATTGAGCTTGTCATTCCTGATCAACTTGCTGATCTTAAAGCTGGAAAAGAGGACCTTGCGTTATGACAACACAATTCAAATTACATAATGTCGTCAAGCGTTACGGCAGCCGGACGGTACTGACCATCGATCAGCTGGCGCTGCCGGAAGGCAGGATCTATACGATCATGGGCCCCAACGGTTCCGGCAAAAGTACGTTGCTGCGCATCATGGGGCTCCTGCTGGTTAATGATGAAGGGGAACTGGAAGTGTTGGGCGAGAAGGTCAACTGGGAAAAAGAGCAGTTGCTGCAGCTGCGGCGGCAGATGTCCATGGTGACGCAGACGGCCTTTATGTTCCAGGGCTCGGTAGAGTACAATGTGGCTTACGGATTAAAGGCGCGTAACATGAAATCTCGCCTGATCCGCGCAAGGGTTGGTGAAATGCTCGAAATGGCCGGCATGTCAGCCTATCGGGAAGCGGATGCCCGAACCCTGTCGGGAGGAGAACGTCAGAAGGTGGCGCTGGCCCGGGCCATGGCAGTCAAACCAAAAGTATTGTTCCTGGATGAGCCGACTTCCAACATTGATATGGCCAGTGCAGCCGAAATAGAAAAATATATTCGTGCCATCAATCAGCAACAAGGAACGACCATTATTTTAGTAACCCACAACCTCTTTCAAGCCCGCCGTTTGGCTGATGAAGTGATATTCCTGCATGAGGGGCATATCATTGAGAGGGGCAGCGCCCAATTCATCTTTGATGACCCGCGTGATCAGAGGACCCTGGCATTTCTGCACGGAGAAGCGGTCATGCAATAGTTTTCTTATCCAGGCAGGCAACCAGCGGAGATTTTATGGCAATGATTCCGAGATTGCAGGTGGATGATACCCCGGCAATCTCTCGGGTGGAGTTGTTCAACCGGAACAGCTCTATTTTTTATGCCCCAAGACAAAAGAATAAAGCGGTGCCGGCGGCTGAATACTAAACATGTGATCAAGTCAGGGGGTTATGCCATGATCAGTTTGTTAGGCTTTACCTTAAGAGTGGCAGGAATGTATTTTCTGGCCATGATTATGATTCGCATCTTGGGCAAGCGGGCGCTGGGCGAACTGGGACCGTTTGACTTTGTGGTCATGACCGGGGTGGGTGATACGGTTATTTCGGTTGCGCTGAACAAGAACATGCCGCTGACAGACGGGATCATTGTTCTGGCAACGCTGGCTTTTCTGGAATATGCGGTAGGTTTTTTGAGCTTGAAAAGCGGACGGCTATCCAACATCATCACCGGCAAACCGGTGGTTTTGATTGAAAATGGCAAGATTATCAGAAAGAATCTGGCCCGGGAAAAATTCAACGTTGATGATTTGTTGCAGGAACTGCGCAAAAGAGGGGTGCGAGAGATCGGTGAGGTGGAAAGGGGTATCCTGGAAGCTTGCGGCGGCTTCAGCGTCATCTTGAAAGAAGGGGAGGAAACTGTCAGACGCAAGGATTTGGGATTGAAAAAACAACCCGCCAGTTCCTTGCTGACGATTGATCCCATCCCCCGCAATGAAATTTTTGCCCAATTGAAGCAGGAGGTCGATGAGGAGCCAGGCTATGATTTGCTGGCAGGGATGGCCAATATCGAAACGCAATTGCAACAACTGAACGAACGAATGAGTGTCATGGAACAGTATGTTAAAAGCTAAATCCACTCTGTGTTATAATAATGACAAAAAAGCGGAGGTTGTTATGAAGCTTGCCGAAATCTATCGCCTGGCGGTGCAGTTGGGAAAAGAAAGTGATATCCGGGGCGATTATCTGCAGCACTTGCTGCAGGAAAATCAACGCCACTTTGGACAAATGACCGCACAGGAGCAATATTTTTTTGATTCACAATCATTGGAAAACCCCTTCAATGATACCCGGATTTTGGTGGGCAGCGGAGATGAAGAGATCGGCAGCATTTTATGCGGTATCGACATGGAGACCCAGGAACTGCTGCTGGCCGATCGTCTGCGCGAACGGGGCCGCCGCATTGATATGGTTTTGGCTCACCATCCCGAGGGGATCGCTGAAGCTGAACTACATGAGGTGATGCAAATGCAGGCGGATATGCTTGAAAAAATGGGTGTCCCCATCAACATCGGGGAAGGTTTGATGGCCAGCCGGATGGGCGAAGTGCGGCGGGGTCGGATGCCACTTAACCATCAACGGGCGGTGGACGCAGCCCGGCTGCTGGACATCCCTTTTATGTGTACGCACACCGTGGCCGACAACCTGGGCAGCCGTTTTTTGTATGAAAGGCTGACCGAGGCGGAAGTCGTTACGGTGGATGATATCATGGATCTGCTGCTGGAAATCCCCGAATATATTGAAGCGCGTCGCCTTAAGGCAGGTCCGGCGATGATCGCCGGCAACGGCAAACGACGAGCCGGAAAGGTTTTTGTCAAATTCTCCGGCGGCACAGCGACTTCAGAAAAAGCCTACGAGCAACTGGCCCGTGCGGGGGTTGGAACCATCATTGGCATGCATATGCCGGAGAAACATCGCGCCGCCGCTCGGGAAAACCATATCAATGTGATTATCGCCGGACATATGGCCAGTGATTCCCTGGGGATGAATCTGCTTCTGGATGAAATCGAAAGCAGAGGGGTGGAAGTCATTGCGTGTTCAGGTCTCATCCGGGTGAGACGTTTTATTGTTGATGAAATCGATGATTGATCCGGAGGTTATGTGAATCAAATGGAATTATTAGCCCCGGCAGGAAACTGGGAAGCTTTCCTGGCGGCGATGAGAAATGGCGCCGACGCCGTCTATATGGGCGGAAAAAACTACAGCGCCCGCCAGTCAGCCGAGAACTTTGACCTGGAGCAGATTGGCCGGGCAGTGGAGTATGCCCATTTGCGCGGCAAAAAAGTATATATGACGG
>DAOTHZ010000065.1:0-11349 GCA_035447945.1 Syntrophomonas sp. | reverse complement strand
TGACGATGCTGCAGGAAACCCCGTCGCCTGACTAAACGACCTGCAAGCCATTCTTGCCGCTTGCTTTGAGGCTGCTTTCCCATTTTTTGCAGCGATCCCCCCAGTAAGCCAGGACTTGCTGGTCCCTTTTGATACTGACCACTTCACAATGATTGGGACATCCCTGGCATTCCATACTGGTGCTGCGAAACTCTCCCTCGGCAATAAAGGCGGCACCGCGAAAAACGGTGTTGCCAGCACTGCTCTGGATTTTTTCCCGGGCCAGCATGGCAGCACCGATGGCACCCATCACTTCGAAATCCGGGGGCACATGGATTGTCTGTCCCAGCACTTTTTCGAAAGCGGTTTTCAAGCCCAGGTTGGCAGCGACGCCGCCCTGAAAAACCACCGGTTCTTCAATCTTTTTACCTTTGCCGACATTGTTCAGATAGTTTCTGACCAGCGCTTCACACAACCCCATCAGGATGTCTTCCCGCGGAAAACCCATTTGCTGTTTGTGGATCATATCCGACTCGGCAAAAACGCCGCAGCGACCTGCGATTCTGACAGGTTGGGAGGAGCGGACCGCCAAGGCACCAAATTCTTCAATGGGAATATGCAAACGCGCTGCCTGCTGGTCGAGAAAGGATCCGGTACCGGCAGCGCAAACAGTGTTCATAGCAAAATCATGGACAATGCCGTTGCGGATCAGAATAATTTTGGAATCCTGCCCGCCAATCTCCATGATGGTGCGCACTGCTGGATACCTGTGCGAGGCGGCTACCGCATGGGCAGTAATCTCGTTTTTGACTGCATCCGCCCCCAGCAGGGTAGCGGCCAGATAGCGCCCGCTGCCGGTAGTGCCCACGCCTTTGATACACAGTCCGCCGTCTGCATGGTTCAGCTGCGCAAAACCGTTGCGGATCGCCTGGACAGGATTGCCGGCAGTACGCAGATAAACCTTTTTCATGATTCGGTTTTGATCATCCAGGAAAACAAAATTGCTGCTGACGGAGCCAATATCCACCCCCAAATATACGTCCAATATTACGCCTCCTTTACCTGACCGGTGCTGTGTTTGCGGCGGGCGACCATGTCAACAAATGCTTCCAGCCGGGTTTGAATACCGGCCGTACCGCTCATTTCATCAAACCAGAGGGTCATACACGGGATACCTTCTTTTTCACTGACCAAGGGCAGAATGGTCTGGGCCACAATTTCCGGCATGCAGGTCAGGGGCCCGATTTGAATAATTCCGTCGCAACCCTTGCGGGCCATGGCAACCGTGGTGCCAATCGTTTCCTGGCCATGTCCGCCTACCCAGTAATTCAGATAAGGCCGGGCACTGTTCAGCACCTGAGCGCGGGTGGAAGGCTTGACATGTCCGCCCAACAGATGATCGTTGACCCAGTCGGTCATATAGATCGTCCTTCTCACTTCCACCCCCAACCGTCCCAATCCTTGAATGATCTCATAATTGGCGGCCGGTTCCAGCACGGTATACACTTCCCCCACCAGACCGATGACCAACGGGTCCCCGGCCTGCAACTCCATGCTTTGCATCCGGGCTATGGTTTGCCGGGCGATTTGCAAGCTCTGCCGCCCGCTGGCAGCAGTAATGATCTCATTTAGCCCCTGCACGTAGATTTTTTCTGCTGCGTCCGGCTGGCTGGCCCGGGGCAAATAGTATTCCAAACCCTTTTCCACCTGCTCTACCGCAGTCATTTTATCCCAAGCAAATTTAACACTGTGCAGCGCCTGCCGCAGACTGACATTCTGACCCAGCGCTTTTAACTGCCTAAACAAAGACGTGGCCTTGGAATCCTGAGACTCCAGCACAATCATTTGAAAATCATATCCCAGTTCCTGCAGGATATCCCGTTCGATCTGGGCATAATAGCCAAAACGGCAGGGTCCCCAACCGCCGCCCATTACAATCGTATCCGCCCCCAATTCCAGAGCTTCGATAAAATTGCCCAGATTAATTTTCATGGGCATGCAAACATACTCCGGTGCATACTTGACCCCCAGTTCCAGGGTCTTTTTAGTGATCAGCGGCGGCGTCACATATTCCAGCTGCAGTCCCGTCAGCAGCGCCTGCAGGGCGATATACATGTTCCCCATGTGGGGAAAGGTCACTTTCATGGCCAGTCTCCTTCCTTCTGCGCAACATGTCACAGAATGCCTCCAGCCGGGTCACCATGCCGGCTTCCCCGGTGTGTTCATCGATGGTTACCATCATAAAGGGCTTGTTTTTAATTTTTCGTTCGATCAGGTCTCCTACCATGGAATCGGGGCCACAACCAAAGCAAGCCAGATAGATCATACCGTCGATTTGTTCTTGCTGGGCATAATGCAGCGCTGCCCCTACGTTTTTACGTCCCAAGGTCCAAAATACCCGTTTGGGCATGGTGGCCGCCGCCATTTCAATTTTGACATGATCGCCGCCCTCGGGAAAATGCACCCGGCAGCCCATGTTGCGCAAACGCTGAATGAGATTCATGCTGATGGTCTGATCGTACAATGAATACCCGTGCCCCAGCACCACAATCTGCAGATCATAACGCTCCGGCAGATCGAGCCGGCCTCCTTCCCATAAGGCAATGGCTTCACTGCTGCTGTAGCCGCTGCGGCAGATCTGTTCACACTTTTTCTGCTCTTCCAACCCGTGACGATAAGCCCGATTGATCGCCACCTGGTCCCGGGTAAAATACCGTCCCACCCGCAGGACTTCCCGGTCATACACTTTGCGGTTTTTGCTCAAGTCGACCAGCATATCGATGACAGTCGGCAGATTGGGTATTACGGCTTTGATCATGTCAGGCACGCCCATGAATTTGGGACATATATAACTTCTCGGCTCAACACTGACCACCCGGGGCAGGAACAGGTAATCAAGGCCCAGACCGCACAGGCGCTGGACGTGGCCGAAGTAAACTTTGACCGGAAAACAGCTTTCATCCACTGCAGCGGCGATCCCCTGCTCCACCGTGGTGCGGTTGGTCGGACCGGAACTCACCACCTCCGCGCCCAGATCTGTAAAAAAGGTTTTCCACAAGGGATAGTAATAATGGTAAAAAAGTCCTTGGGGAATGCCGACTCGCTGCATTTTCTTCCTCCTTGCCTAATCTTTGGGGTTAAAGATCACCGCTGCCAGATAACCAAACACGATGGCCGCTGTAATCCCTGCTGCAGTCGCTGCCACGCCGCCGCTGAAGACACCCAGCAGGCCTTTTTCCCGGGCACCGTCGATGGCCCCCTGGGCCAGACTGTGGCCAAAGCCGCTCAAAGGGATGGTGGCACCCGCTCCCCCCCAATCGACCAGCGGCTGATAAAGCCCCACCGCGCTCAATATGGCTCCGCCGGTGATAAACCCCACCAGCACATGACCGGGGGTAATGCCGGGCTTGGTCAGATCCATTACCAGCTGGCCGATGACACACAGGCATCCGCCCAGCAAAAAAGCCGTTACGTATGACATATTGCAGCCGCCTTCCATAATGTAAGTAATTCGCTGTTTGCACTAGGTGTTTTCAATCGCCAGCGCATGGGCAATGCCGGGAATGCTTTCACCCTGAAAGGTACTGATGGGACTCATCAGCGCTCCGGTGGCCACAAACAGGAGCCGGTTAATCTCTCCCCGGCTGAGTTTTTGCAGCAGCGGCCCGCACAGCATGGCAGCCGAACAGCCACAGCCGCTGGCACCGGCTTTCACATTTGGCAGCCCGTCATAGATCAGTACGCCACAATCGCTGTAGACAGGCTGAGGCACTATTCCATGCTGGACAAAAATCCGCTTGAGCAGCTTCATGCCCACCGTGCCAAGATCGCCGGTCACCACCAGATCATAATAGTCGCTTGGCCTGCCTGTATCTGCAAAATGGGCCTGGATGGTGCTGCCTGCCGCCGGAGCCATGGCCGCGCCCATATTGGCAGCATCAGTAATGCCCATGTCAACGACCTTGCCGATGGTGGCACAGGTAATACGCGGGCCATTGCCGCCTGGCTGTACCAGCACCGCACCGGAAGCCGTCGCCGTCCATTGGGCGCTGGGAGACGGTTGAACGCCCTGCTCCACCGGCGCACGATACTGTCGCTCGGCGGTATAGTGATGACTGCAGGTGGCGGCCACCACCCGTTCAAAAAAACCGCCATCAACCAGCATGGCAGCCAGCAGCAGCGACTCGGCCATGGTCGAACATGCCCCATACAAGCCTAAAAAGGGAACATTTAATTCCCGGGCGGCATAGTTGGCAGAAATGATCTGGTTGAGCAGATCACCGGCCAGAAGCAGTTCCGCTTCGGTGATATCCAGTCCGGCTTTGGCCACCGCTGTCTTTACGGTGGTCTGCAGCAATTTGTTCTCCGCCTTCTCCCAACTGCTTTGCCCATCCAAATAGTCATCCAGGATCTTGTCAAAGTCCCGGGCCCATGGCCCCTGCCCCTCCTTGGGTCCGACAATCGATGCCCAGGCACTGAGCACCGGAGGATGGGCAAATATAACGCTTTGTTGTCCCTGTTTTCTCGCCGCTGTCATGTTTTTTCCCTTTCGCTGCCTATTTCAGCCAATAACTGATCAGCCCGATCAACACTGATGCCGTGAAGCCGAACAACAGTGTCGGCCCGGCAATACTAAAGATTCGGGCCCCTACGCCGAAGATATATCCTTCCCGTTTAAACTCCATGGCCGAAGCAACAATCACATTGGCAAAACCGGTGATGGGTACGATGGACCCGGCACCAGCCTTTTCTCCAATTTTGTCATAAACGCCGATTCCGGTCAGCAGCGCCCCCAGAAAAACCATGACGACTGCCACCGAGGACCCGGCATCGGTCTCACTCATTCCGCGGAAGAGCAAATAATTGAGCAGCATTTGGGCGATCACACAGATGAATCCCCCTACGCCAAACGCCCATAAAAAGTTTTTCAGTAAAGGCGGTTTGGGTTTCACCTGATTAACCAGGTTTTGATATTCCTTTTTCTCGAGAGACTTTAGTTCTTCGCTCTTGGCCTCCTGCATGCTGCTTCCCCCCTTGCTAACATATTATGAACCATCCCCGGAGAGATTATTCAGCCCGAAGAAGCGCAGCCTTTAACCGACCTCCGGCGACAGGGCTTTACTCAAGTCTCCTGTTGCCATCCCCAAAATTCTCCCCCACAAGAAAAATAACTTCGCGCCTGCCAGGCAGACACGAAGTCATTCCGATTTGTTCATTGTTGAGAGAAACGCTTTAATCCGTATAAGCAATTTTGATGTTGGCCTTGTATTCGATAATCTGGTCGTCCTGGCAATCGGCTGTCCAATTATACACTTCTACTCCGGTGATATTGCCCATTTCCCGGGACGCTTCCTTGACCGCGTTCTTGACGGCATCCTGCCAGTCCTTTTTGGATTCGCCGACGATCTCTGCCACTTTGATCTGCATATTCTTTCCCCCTTTGCAAAAATAAAGGAGAAGGCATCTGTCCAGGCAAACACTTTCTCCTCTCTGGTTATATATTCTGTTGCAGGCAACGATTTTTTATGCAAGCAAATTTTTCAGTTTGCGCAGAGCAGCTTTTTCAATCCGCGATACCTGTACCTGGGATACCCCCAGATCTTCGGCAATGACCATCTGGGTTTCATCCTTGAAGTATCTTCTGAGCAGTACTTCCCTCTCCCGTTCCTCGAGTTTGGCCAGGGCTTCGCGCAAGGCCATCTGTTCCAGCAACACAACATTGCCATCTTCATTGGCCAGCTTGTCGATGAGGGACAACTGGTCCTTTTCTCCCGGCATGACATCCTGCATATAGGCGGGTGATTGACAGGCCTCCATGGCCAGCACGATTTCCTCCTTGTCAATCTCCAGCAAACTGGCAATCTCCGCAATCCCCGGCTCACGCCCCAGGTCGCCGCGCAGTTTATCCTGGGCCCAGCGCACTTTGCCATACGTCTCCTTGAGGCCCCGCTGTACCTTGACGATTCCGTCGTCACGCAGGAATTTCTTGATTTCACCGATAATCATCGGCACTGCGTAGGTGGAAAAGCGAACCTGGTAAGCAAAATCAAATTTTTCGATGGCCTTTAACAGACCGATGGAGCCGATTTGAAATAAATCTTCGTATTCATAGGAACTGTTTTTAAATCGTTCCAGCACCATATAGACCAGCCCGAGGTTGTTTTCATATATCTGCGCCCGGGCCTGGGCATCACCGTTTTGGGCCCGTTCTACCATCTTTTCATTGTCATCGTATTTGTTTTCCAGGGGCAAACTCATCACCCCTTGCTTAAGCTAACGCTTCTTTGTCATGGTACAAAAAAGTGCGCCGAAGCGTAACACTGGTACCCTCTCCAACTATGCTCCTTACTTCAACGTTGTCCATAAATGATTTCATAAAGGTAAAACCCATTCCCATCCGGGTCTCGTCGCTGGAATAGGTGGGTTCCATGGCCTGACTGATATCGGCAATGCCCTTGCCGGTGTCCTCCACCAGGATTTCCAGTTCACGTTCAAGCCCGATGCTGGCCATCACCATGATTTTTTCGTTGCTGCGATTGTCATAAGCATGGATAATACAGTTGGAAACTGCTTCCGAGACCACCAGCTTGACTTCCTCAATTTCCTCCAGGGTGCAGTCGAGTTGGGCCGCAAAGGCCCCCACACTGGCCCGGGCAAAAGAAACATTTTCGGGAAGACTGGGAAATTCGATGCGCATATAATTTCTTATATTCATAGCCATTCCAGCCTGGAGCTGGTCTCCACCTCCTTTAAATGTTGATGATGTCCTGTTCATTCTTGTAGATGGGAATCAATTTATTGATGCCGCTGAAGGTTAAAATCTTCTCAACCGAGGCACTGGCACCGACGATGTACATATGCCCTTTTTGCGAACTGATTTTTTTGTAGCGGCCGATGATCACTCCCAAACCGGAGCTGTCGATGAAGGTGACTTTCTCCAGGTTGATGATGAGGTTGGTTATTTGCTTGCTTTCCAAACGACTGTCTATCTCACGGCGCAATTTGTCTGCAATCATCATATCAAATTCGCCGCTGAGTTTGACGACCAGCGTGCTTCTTACCTGTTTGCACTCAATCTTCATGAAAAGTCCCCTCTCTGTATACTGGACTGAAAACTAGTTCCACAGAGAGGGGAGTAATTCCTTCCACTAAATTCCATTCATAATAGATATGTTTCTACAAACATTTTTTTAATTTGTCGCAAGATTCCGCCTCTTTCCACATTTTGGGCAGCAATCAAAGCCACTGTTTTTATCTTGGTTCCATTTTTGTAAATCTGAACTTCGCCAAGCTTTTCGCCTTTGCTGACCGGGGCATCGACATATTTAAGCAACATCTGTTTGCTGGTAATTTTTGCTTTCTCTCCTTTGACAAAGAGTGCCCCGGCATCTTCCTGGGCAAGAACCTCAACCTGTTCTTGCCGGCCTTTCCCCACCTTGACCGTCCCGCACATTTTATTCCGGGGTACAAACGTTTTGTAAGCATAGCGGGCAAAACCGTAATTGTACATCTCCATGGAATCACGGAAATGGCCACGGGTCTCCGGGGATGCCATAACTACAGCAATCAGCCGCAAGCCGTCTCTTTTTACCGTGGAGGTCAGACAGTTTTTAGCTTCTTCCGTCCGTCCGGTCTTGAAACCGTCAGTGCCCTTGTACCACCACAACAGCTTGTTGGTATTGTAGAGGATAAACTTGCCGCCGCGCAGCGGATATTCCTTGATGGAGCAGTATTCCATGACCCGCGGCTGCCGGAGAGCGGCCCGCGCCAAGATAGCCATATCGGCAGCAGTTGTAAAATGATCCGTTGCCGGCAAGCCGTTGGAATTCTTGAATTGGGTATTTTTCATGCCCAGTTCTTTGGCCTTGGCATTCATCTTGTCAACGAAGGCCAAGTGTGTTCCTTCCAGCTTTTCCGCCACGGCCACCGAAGCATCATTGGCGGACCCAACAGCCACAGCAATCAACATGTCTTCGAAGGTCATTTCCTCTCCCGGTGCCAGATAAATTTGTGATCCTCCCATTTGGGAAGCGTGATCACTGGTGCTCACTTTTTCCTTGAGGGTAACCCGTCCCTCCTCCAGGGCTTCTGCAGCCAGCAGCAGGGTCATCAATTTGGTCATGCTGGCTGGCGGCAGGCGTTTGTTTTCATTCTTGGCCAGCAAGACTTTGCCTGAATCAGCCTCCGTCATTATGTAGGCCTCTGCTTTAACGGTTTCCAGTTCAGCACCGGCCAGCACTGGCGGAGCCAGACCCAAGAAAAAAACCACCATTAAAATGCAGGCCACTGCGCATTTCTTTTTCATCTGTCAGCTACCTCCCCCCTAACTTTGTAAAAGTATATTGAAGAGGCCAGCAGATTATTCCAACTTGGGGCTGTCAGGCCGGCGCAAAACCTGCCCTTACTGCAGAGCTCTGGCCAGCATCGCTGCCAGATCTTCCCGGTCAGGGGCAACCAGATTGTTGGCCAGACTGGGATTGCCGGTAGTACGATCAACAAAGTGCTGCCGTTCAGCTTCGCTGCAGACGGGCGGCGGACCGCACAGTTGCGCTAGCACCTCGGTTAATTCCTGCAAATCCTTGAAGTGGGAGTATTCCAGAACCTGTTTTACTTTGGGGTCCTGGCTTTTCTCCAGATTAAACGTCATAAAAGCGGGCATCAGCAAGCCATTGGCGCGCCCGTGAGGGATATCTTTATATATGGTGAAGGTATACCCCAGCAAATGAGGAATGGTTACCCTGGTTTCACTGATGGCCATGCCCGCCAGCAGCGATCCCAGCAGCAGAGCTTCCCGGTCGGCCATGCCGATTTCCCGGGAAGCGGTTAACCGCTTTAACTGTGGTCCCAAAATATCCAAAGCGGTCCGGGCATGCATGTCACTGATCGGGGTAGCAATTACTGACAAATAACTTTCCATGGCATGGGAATAGGCGTCCACTGCTGTATCTGCCGTAATCTGCCAGGGCAGGGAGACGGTATAGCCAGGGTCCAGGATGGCTACTCGGGGCAACAGCTTGTTATCTCGGATACCCAGTTTGGCTTCCCGCTCGGGAAAGGTAATAATCGAAGCGGCGGTTACTTCCGATCCGGTCCCGGCTGTCGTCGGTACTGCCACCAGCGGTAGCGCTTCACCGAACTGCAGCGCCAGCAGCTGATCATCGCTGATGTCATGCAAGGCCAGCACTGCGATGGCTTTGGCCGCATCCATCGGTGAGCCGCCCCCGATGGCAATGATGAAATCCGCCCCGCTTTGCCGGGCGCGCTGGCCCCCGTCACGTACCGTAGCAATGGAAGGATTGGCTTCCACCTGATCGAAGATTTCCCATTGGATGTCTTGCTGCTGCAGAGCCTGGGTGATATCATCCAGAGCGCCGATGCGTCTGGCAGACCCCCCCTGCCCGGTTACGATCAGGGCCTGACGACCCAACCCGCGAAACATTTCGGGGTTCTGTTGGATGACCTTGTTGCCAAAATAAATGTGTCCGGGTAAAAATGAATGCCATGTCATTTTGCTTCATCTCCTGTTTTTTCATCTTATTCGATGGTTTGATAAATCAACGGTGGAATGCCCTCAGCCGTAACGCCCAGCTGAAAGGCTGCCCGCAGCAATGGCCGCACCTGCGCCAGGCGTTCCTGGCAATTGGCATGTAAAATGGCCAGTGGTTCGCCGGCTTGTACATAATCTCCACATTTTTTCAGCAGTTCAATGCCTGCAGCAGGATCAATCACATCGTCCAGCCTTTCCCGTCCGGCCCCCAACAGCATGGCACTGTGACCCACTTTCAAGGCATCCAGTCCGGTGACAAAGCCGCTCCTGTCAGCTGCAACCTTTTCTTTGATACTGGCCTGGGGCAATCCGCAATCAGGTTGATTATAATGCAGTTGTCCCCCCTGGGCAACCACCAGCTCATCAAATTTGGCCAGGGCTGCACCGGAGGCCAGCAACACCCGCAGTTTCTCCCGGGCTGTCTCCAGCTCGTCCGCTTGACCGCCCAGCACCAACATGTGAGCAGCCAGTTCAATACAGAGCTGGCGCAGGTCGTCCGGCCCCTGCCCTTGGAGCAGGTCAATGGCTTCCCTGACTTCCAGGGCATTGCCAATGAAACGACCCAGGGGCTGGCTCATGTCGGTCAACAAGGCGACCACCCGGCGTCCCGCGCCCCGTCCTATCCTGACCATGGTTTCGGCCAGTTGCAGCGCTTGCACCCGGTCCTTTATGAATGCCCCCTGCCCCACCTTGACATCCAGGACGATTCCCTGTGCGCCGGCAGCGATCTTTTTACTCATGATGCTGGAAGCGATCAAGGGGATGCTTTCGATGGTGGCGGTAACATCGCGAATGGCATATAGTTTTTTGTCCGCCGGCACCAGATTACCGCTCTGGGAAATGACCGCCGCTTTGATCCTGGCCACCTGTTGCAGAAATTGTTCCCGGTTCATCTCCACCTGGAAACCAGGAATGGCTTCAAACTTGTCAATGGTGCCGCCGGTGTGCCCGAGACCTCGCCCGGACATTTTGGCTGCCGGCACGCCGGCTGCCGCTGCCAGGGGAATGACCACCAACGTGGTTTTGTCTCCCACCCCGCCGGTACTGTGTTTGTCCACTTTGATGCCTTCGAGGGCGGACAAGTCCATCACTTCTCCGGAATATGCCATGGCCAGCGCCAGGGCGGTTGTTTCCTCATCACTCATTCCCTGAAAATAGACCGCCATGGCCCAGGCAGAAATCTGATAGTCGGGAATCGAACCCCTGCTGATGGCCTTGACCATAAACTCGATCTCGGCTTGATTCATCTCCCCGCCGTCACGTTTTTTGGTTATCATCTCGATGACGTTCATGTGCTATCTCCTTATGAACGCATAAAAGCTCTCTCCCGGCAGGGAGTCTGCTTCTATCCCTAAATATTCAGCGATCGTCTGGCCCAGATCGGCAAACGAAGTGCGGACCGGCAGCAGGACATCCTTTTTCACCGGCTGTCCGTAGACCAGCAAGGGAACCTGCTCACGGGAATGGTCGGTGCTGCTGGTCGTGGGGTCACAACCGTGATCCGCGGTAATAAATAAAATATCCCCGGCTTGCAGGACCGCCATAACCTCGCTCAGATGCCGGTCAAATTCCTCCAGCGCGCCGGCATATCCATGGGCATCATTGCGATGACCGTATTGCTGGTCAAAGTCAACCAGATTGACAAAAAGCAGTCCACTAAAGGCTTCTCCGGCAATAGCTTGTACGGTTTTGGCCAATCCGTCCCGGTTGTTTTCAATATGTTCAGTGGTGGAGATGGATTTGCCGGCAAAAATATCATGGATTTTACCGATTCCGGCTACCTTCATGCCGGCGGCAACGATTCGATCGAGCACATTGTCCGG